>CAYGZN010000302.1:0-4359 GCA_964354355.1 uncultured Burkholderiaceae bacterium
ATGGAGGTCGAGAAGCAGCGCGGCATCTCGGTGGCGAGCTCGGTGATGCAGTTCGAGTACGACGGCTGCGTGTTCAACCTGCTCGACACGCCGGGCCACCAGGACTTCTCCGAGGACACGTACCGGGTGCTGACCGCGGTCGACTGCGCGGTGATGGTGGTCGACGCGGCCAAGGGGGTCGAGGCGCAGACCATCAAGCTGCTCGAGGTCTGCCGGCTGCGCAACACGCCGATCGTGACCTTCGTCAACAAGCTCGATCGCGAAGTCCGCGAGCCG
Source organism: uncultured Burkholderiaceae bacterium (assembly GCA_964354355.1). Lineage (GTDB taxonomy): Bacteria > Pseudomonadota > Gammaproteobacteria > Burkholderiales > Burkholderiaceae_E > CAYGZN01. The sequence continues at coordinate 277 of CAYGZN010000302.1, forward strand.
CTCGACCTGCTCGACGAGATCGAGTCGGTGCTGAAGATCCACTGCGCCCCGGTGACCTGGCCGATCGGCAGCGGCAAGCGGTTTCGTGGCGTCTACCACCTGCTGCGCGACGAGGTGCTGCGCTTCGCCGCCGGCGAGGAGCGCGCGAACCAGACGGTCGAGGCGGTCAGCGGCACGGCGCTGGACCAGGTTCGCGCCGAGTTCCCGGACGAGATGGCGGCGCTCGACGCCGAGATCGAGCTGGTGCGCGGCGCGGGGTCGTCGTTCGAGCTGGCCGCGTTCCTGGCCGGCGTGCAGACGCCGGTGTTCTTCGGCTCGGGCATCAACAACTTCGGCGTGCGCGAGATCCTGCGCGCGCTGGTCGAATGGGCTCCGCCGCCACAGCCGCGCGACGCGGGCCTGCGCGTGGTGGCCCCGACCGAGCCCGCCTTCTCGGGCTTCGTGTTCAAGATCCAGGCGAACATGGACCCGAACCACCGCGACCGGATCGCGTTCCTGCGGGTGTGCTCGGGGCGCTACGAGCCGGGCATCAAGGTGACGCACCGGCGGCTCGCCCGGCAGGTCAGGATCCAGAACGCGCTGACCTTCATGGCCAACGAACGGGCGCTGATGGAGACGGCGGTGGCGGGCGACATCATCGGCCTGCACAACCACGGCCAGCTGCAGATCGGCGACACGCTGACCGAAAGCGGCGAGCCGCTGGGCTTCACCGGCATTCCGTACTTCGCCCCCGAGCTGTTCTCGCGCCCGCGGCTGCGCGACCCGCTGAAGTCGAAGCAGCTGGCCAAGGGCCTGCAGCAGCTCGGCGAAGAGGGCGCCGTGCAGGTGTTCTCGCCGTTCGTCGACGCAACGCCGCTGCTGGGCGCCGTGGGGCAGCTGCAGTTCGAGGTGGTCGAGCACCGGCTGCGCACCGAATACGGCGTGCAGGCGAGCTTCGAGCGCGCCACGATCGACAGCGCGCGCTGGGTCACCTGCGACGACGACGCGGTGCTCAGGGAGTTCGTGCGCGCCCAGCAGTCGCGCCTGGCCCACGACGTCGACGGCAATCTCGTGTACCTGGCCGACTCGGGCGTGAACCTGCGCCTGACGATCGAGCGCTGGCCGCGCGTGCAGTGCCGCGCGCCCCGTGCGCACGGCCAGCGGATCGCCGCCCACGCATGCCCGGCGCCCGCTCGGGGCATGCATCGTGGGGCGGCGCCGTCTCGGTGCTGACCGCGGGCTTCGTCACGGTGCTGGTCGGGTTCGCAAGCTCCTATCCGATCGTCGTGCAGGCCGCAATGGCGATGGCGCTCGACGCCACGCAGCTGGCGACGATGACGGCCGCGCTGGCGCTCGGCATGGGCCTGACGACGCTGGTGCCCAGCGTGCGCTATCGCGTGCCGGTGGTGACCGCGTGGTCGACGCCCGGTGCCGCGCTGCTGGCAACCAGCCTGCCCGGTGTGCCGCTGCCCGAGGCCGTCGGCGCGTTCCTGCTGTGCGGTGCGCTGCTGACGCTGGCCGGTGCGACCGGATGGTTCGAGCGCTGGATGAGCCGCGTGCCGCTTTCGCTGGCGAGCGCGCTGCTTGCCGGCGTGCTGCTGCGCTTCGGGCTGGACGCGTTCGGCGCGCTGCGCACCGCGCCCGCCGTGGTCGGCGCGATGCTGGTGGCGTTCCTGCTGTCGCGGCGGCTGTCGCCGCGCTTTGCCGTGCCGCTGACGCTGCTGGCGGGCGTGGCGCTGGCACTGGCCGTGCCGGGCTTGCGCTGGCCGGCCGACGCGGCCGCCATCGGGGTCCTGCCGCGCCCGCTCGCGATGCCGCCGTCCTGGTCGGTCGCGAGCACGCTGGGTGTCGCGCTGCCGCTGTTCGTGGTGACGATGGCCTCGCAGAATGTGCCCGGCGTGGCCGTGCTGCGCGCGTCGGGCTACGCGGGCGCGCCGATCTCGCGGCTGGTGGCCATCACCGGCCTGGCGACGCTGCTGCTGGCGCCGTTCGGCGCGTTCGCGCTGAATCTCGCGGCGATCACCGCGGCGCTGTGCATGGGCGAGGCGGCGCACCCCGATCCCGCCCGCCGCTGGCTCGCGGCGGCCGCAGCCGGTGCGTTCTACCTGCTGATTGCGGCCTTTGCGGCGCCGATTGCGGCGCTGTTCACCGCTCTGCCGCGCGAGCTGGTCGTCACGGTCGCGGGCCTGGCGCTGCTGCCCACGATCGCGCGCGGGCTGCACACCGCGCTGGCCAGCGACGCGCAGCGCGAGCCGGCGCTGGTCACGTTCCTGGTGACGGCATCGGGCCTGACGCTGGGCGGCATCGGCTCCGCGTTCTGGGGTATCGTTTTCGGCGCGATCGCGCTGCTGGTCTGGCGCGAGCCTGCGCGGCACTGAAAGGAGTCCGATGGAACTGATCCTGTGGCGCCACGCCCAGGCCGAGGACGGCGTTCCCGATCTCGATCGGGCCCTGACCCCGCGGGGCGTGAAGGACGCGGCCCGCGTGGCGCGCTGGCTGCGTGCGCGGCTCGAACGGGGCACGACGCGCGTCGTGTGCAGCCCGGCGGTGCGCACCCGCCAGACGGCCGACGCGCTCGAACTCGACTACGAGGTGTCCGACGCGCTGGCGCCCGGCGCGCCCCCGCGAGCGGTGCTGGCGGCCATTGGCTGGCCTTCGGGGACGGGCACGCTGATCGTCGTCGGCCACAACCCCTGGATCGGCCAGCTGGCCGCCCTGCTGTGCAGCGGCCGGGCCGACGCGTGGACGATGCGCAAGGGCGGCCTGTGGTGGCTGGTCCACCGGCCCGGCGCGGGTCGCACCGACTGCTGGGTCAGGGCGGTGATCTCGCCCGAACTGCTGCGCTGACACACCGGCCCGGCGCGTGCCGGCGGCGCGTGCCGGCGGCGCGTGCCGGCGGCGCGTGCCCGGCGCCCCGTGCTGTGCGCCCCGTGCGGTGCGCCCCGGTCAGTCGGCCTTGATCCCCGCGCGCCTGACCACTTCGCTCCAGCGCTTCTGCTCCGCCGCGATGAAGGCGGCGTACTGCTCGGGCGTGTTGCCCACCCCCACGGCCGCGTCGTTGGCGAAGCGCTCGGTCACCGCCGACGAGCGCAGTGCCCGCGCTGATTCCTCGGCCAGGCGCCTGATGATCGGCGCCGGCGTGCCCGCGGGCACCTGCAGGCCGTACCACTGCGAGGTCTCGAAGCCCGGGTAGCCCTGCTCGGCGACCGTGCCGACGTCGGGCAGGATCGGCACACGCTGCTGCGTGCCCACTGCGATCGCGCGCAGTTTGCCCGTGCGGATGTGCGGCATCAGCGCCGGCGCGCCGGCCGACGCGCAGTCGGTGCGCCCGGCCAGCAGGTCGACCAGCTGCGGACCGGTGCCGCGGTACGGGATGTGCGTGATGTAGGTGCCGGTCACCAGCTTCAGGTACTCCATCGCCAGGTGGCCCGCACTGCCGTTGCCGGCCGAGCCGTAGTTCAGCTGGCCGGGCCGGCGCCGGGCGACGGCCACGAACTCCGTCAGGTTGTTGGCCGGCACGTCCGGGTGGACCACGAACAGATTCGGCACGCGCGCCAGCAGCGTCACCGGCGCGAAGTCGCGGTCCACGTCGAACGACTGCTTCGGCAGCATGTAGGGGTTGACCGCCAGCGTGCCGACGTGGCCCAGGATCAGCGTGTAGCCGTCCTTGTCGGCCTTGGCGACGTCGGCCATCGCGACCGTGCCGGCGCCGCCCGGCTTGTTCTCGACGTAGACGGTCTGGCCGAGCTGCTTGGTCAGCTCGGCCGCGACGCTTCGCGCCACGATCTCCGAGGTGCCGCCCGGCGCGAACGGCACGACCAGGCGGATCGACTTGCGCGGCCAGTCGGACTGTGCCCGCAGCGCCGTCGGCGACACCGAGGCCGCGACCGCGGCCAACCCGCCCGAAGCGCGTCGGATCCAGGTGCGTCGCGCGCTGCACGTCGGGCCATCGGTGCGTGGATTGCGGGTCATGCGTCGTCCTCGGTGGGTGAGCCGGCCCTGTACTGTAGCCTCCCTGCGCGGCGCCCGGTGCAGGCAACCGGTGGCCGGCGGGCGCAGGACGCGGTACGCTCGCATGGCGCCGCGGGCCTGCCGTCCCGCGCG
>CAYGZN010000303.1:0-4335 GCA_964354355.1 uncultured Burkholderiaceae bacterium
GACGACGGTGCCGCCGCGGATGACGAGATCGTGCACGGGCCGCGCCGCTCAGGTAGCTTCGATCAGGTCGCTTCCATCAGGCCACTTCGAACAGGCCGGCCGCGCCCATGCCGCCGGCGATGCACATCGTGACGACGACGTACTTGACGCCGCGGCGCTTGCCCTCGATCAGCGCGTGGCCGACCAGCCGTGCGCCGGACATGCCGAACGGGTGCCCGATGGCGATGCCGCCCCCGTCGACGTTGAGGATCTCGTCGGGGATGCCGAGGCGGTCGCGGCAGTACAGCACCTGCACCGCGAATGCCTCGTTCAGTTCCCACAGGCCGACATCGGACAGCTTGACGCCGGTGCGCTCGAGCAGACGCGGCACCGCGAACACCGGGCCGATGCCCATCTCGTCCGGCTCGCAGCCGGCCACCGCGAAGCCGCGGAAGATGCCCAGCGGCTGCAGGCCCTTCTTCTCGGCGAGCTTGCCGTCCATCACCACGCAGGCCGACGCGCCGTCGGAGAGCTGGCTGGCGTTGCCCGCGGTGATGCAGCCGCCCTCGTTGACCGGCTTGAGCGCCGCGACCGACTCGTACGTCGTCTCCCGGATGCCCTCGTCGTGCGCGAGCATCACGTCCTGCATCAGCGTCTGGCCGGTCTCCTTGTTGGTGATCGCCTTCTGCGTGGCCAGCGGCACGACCTCCTGGCTCAGGCGGCCCGCTGCGAGCGCCGCGGCCACGCGCTGCTGGCTGCGCGCGCCGTATTCGTCCTGGCGTTCGCGCGAGATGTCGTAGCGCTTGGCGACGGTCTCGGCGGTCTGGATCATCGTGTCGTACAGCGACGGCTTGTGCTGGACGATCCACGGCTCCTTCGTCATGTAGGTGTTGGCGCGCTCGTTGATCGTCAGGCTGATCGACTCCATGCCGCCGGCGACCAGCACCGGCACCCGGTCGACGATGACGCGCTGCGCGGCCACGGCGATCGCCTGCAGGCCCGAGCCGCAGGCACGACTGACGACCAGGCCGGTCGAGCCCACCGGCAGCCCGGCGCGAATCGCGCTCTGGCGCGCGATGTTGCCGCCCGTCGCGCCCTCGGGCCGGCCCACGCCCATGACCACTTCCTCGACCTCGGCCGGGTCGATGCCGGCGCGCGAGACGGCGTGCCCGATCACGTGCGCGCCCATCGTCGCGCCGTGGGTCATGTTGAAGGCGCCCCGGTGCGCCTTGCCGATCGGCGTGCGGGCGGTCGAAACGATCACTGCGTCGGTCATGCAAGCCTCACTCGTTGAAAGTCCTGTTCCCGGCGGCCCGCTGCAGCAGCAGCGGCGCCGGTGTCCACCACTCGCCGTGCTGCGCGTGGAACTCGTTCACGCGGGCGGCCACCTTGTCCAGGCCCACCGTGTCGGCGTAGAACATCGGCCCGCCGCGCCACGCCGGAAAGCCGTAGCCGTTCACGTAGACCAGGTCGATGTCCGAGGCACGCAGCGCGATGCCCTCGGCGAGGATCTTCGCGCCCTCGTTGGCCAGCGCGTACATCGTGCGCTCGACGATCTCCTGGTCGGTGACGCTGCGCCGCGCGATGCCCGCCTCGGCCGCGCACTGCTCGATGATTCCGTCGACCAGCGGGTCCGGTATCGGCGTTCGGCTGCCGGCCTCGTAGCGATACCAGCCGGCGCCGGTCTTCTGGCCGAAGCGGCCCAGCTCGCAGATCCGGTCGGCGACCCGGCTGTAGCGCAGGTGCGCGGGACGCGTCGCGGCCGCCCGCTTGCGGCCGGCCCAGCCGATGTCCAGCCCGGCCAGGTCGCCGACCCGCAGCGGGCCCATCGCCATGCCGAACGTCTCCAGCGCGGCGTCGACCTGGATCGGGCTGGCGCCCTCCTCCAGCAGGAAGCCGGCTTCGCGCCCGTAGGCCGACAGCATCCGGTTGCCGACGAAGCCGTCGCAGTTGCCGACCAGGATCGGCAGCTTGCCGGCCGTGCGGCCGAACGCCATCGACGTGGCGATCACGTCGGGCGCCGTGCGCGCGCCGCGGACCACTTCGAGCAGCCGCATCACGTTGGCCGGCGAGAAGAAGTGCAGCCCGATCACGTCCTGCGGCCGCGACGTGGCCGCCGCGATGTCGTCGATGCTCAGGCGCGACGTGTTGCTGGCGAGGACGGCACCGGGCCTGCACACGGCGTCGAGCTTCGCGAACACCTGCTTCTTGACCGCCATGTCCTCGAACACCGCCTCGACGACGAGGTCGGCATCGGACAGGTCGTCGTAGGCGAGCGTGCCGGTGACGAGCGCCACGCGCCGGTCCATGTCGGCCTGCGACAGCCGCCCCTTGGCCACGGTGGCCGCCCAATTCTTGGCCATCGTCGCGCGGCCCTTGTCGAGTGCGGCCTGCGACGCCTCGAGCACCACCACCGGCAGGCCCGCATTGGCCACGCTCATCGCGATGCCGCCACCCATCGTGCCGGCGCCCAGCACCGCGACCCTGCGGATCGGGCGCAGCGGCGTGTGCTCGGGCAGGCCCGGTATGCGGGCCGCCTCGCGCTCGGCGAAGAAGACGTGGCGCAGCGCCTTCGACTGCGTGCCGGTGACCAGCACCTGGAAGCGCTGCCGCTCGAAGTCCAGCCCCTGCTCGAACGGCAGCCGGGTTGCCGCCTCGACGCAGGCCAGGCACTCGAGCGGCGCCTCGAGCCCGCGTTTGCTCTTGCCGATGCGCTCGCGCGCCGCGGCGAAGAAGGCGTCGGCGTCGTCGATGCGCGCCGCGCGCTCGGCGATCACCGGGTGCGGACCGCCGGCCGCGGCCACGCGCCGCGCGAACGCGATCGCCCCGGCGCGCAGGTCGCCCTCGACGATCTCGTCGACCAGCCCGATGGCATGGGCCCGTGCCGGGTCGACCTGTTCGCCCTCGACGATCATGTCGAGCGCCGTTTGCACGCCGACCCGCCGCGGCAGCCGCTGCGTGCCGCCCCCGCCGGGCAGCAGCCCGCGCCGGACCTCGGGCAGGCCCAGCTGCGCGCCGGGCGCGGCCAGACGGTAGTGACACGCCAGCGCCATCTCCAGGCCGCCGCCCAGCGCGCTGCCGTGGATCGCCGCGACGATCGGCTTGGCCGAGCGCTCCATCGCCCGGCGCAGGTCGCGCGTGTTGGGCGGTTGAGCAGACGCCGGCGTGTTGAATTCGCGCAGATCGGCGCCGCCGCAGAACATCCTGCCGGCGCCGGTCATCACGATCGCCGCCAGCGACGGGTCGGCCAGCGCGGCCTCCAGGCTCGCGGCCAGCCCCTGGCGCAGCCCCAGCGACAGCGCGTTGACCGGCGGGTTGTCCAGTTCGATCACGCCGACGTCGCCGTGGCGGATCAGTCGTGCGGTGGCGGCCATGGTGCGGGGTCTCCTCGGTGCCGGCGGCACGCATCGCGGCGGGCGCTGCGGCCGGCCTGCCGCTATTCTGCCTTGATGCCCAGCTGCTGGATCAGCGGCACCCAGCGCTGCGTTTCGTTTCGCAGCATGTCGCCGAAGGCCTCGGGCGTGCCGCCGATCAGCGTCTGGCCGAGCTGGTTCACCAGCTTGTCCTGCACGTCGGCCTGGACCATCGCCTTGTTGAACTCGGCGTTGAGCCGGGCGACGAGCTCGCGCGGCGTGCCGGCAGGCACCACCAGGCCCGAGAACGCCACCGCCTCGAGCTTCGGATAACCCAGCTCGCGCACGGTGGGCACGTCCGGCAGCATCGCCAGGCGCGTCGGGTGCGTGACCGCCAGCGGGCGCAGGCGGCCCTGGCGGATCAGCGCGATCGAGGTCGAGACCGGGTCGATGATCATCGGCACCTGGCCCGATGCCGCGTCCTGCAGCGCGGGTCCGCTGCCCTTGTACGGCACGTGCACGAAGTGCGTGCCGTACTCGGCGTTGAAGCGCGGCCCGGTCAGGTGCATCAGCGTGCCGTTGCCGGGCGACGCATAGGGGATCTCGGTGCCGGGCTTGCGGGCGGCCTCGACCAGCTCGGCCAGCGTGCGGTACGGCTGCTTGTCGTGGACCGAGATCACGAAGCCCTGCGTGCTCAGCGCGATCACCGGCGCCAGGTCGCGCAGCGCGTCGTACGGCAGCCGCGGATACAGGCCGGGATTGGTGGCGATCGGCGCCGACACCATCAGCACCGTGTAGCCGTCGGGTCTGGACCTCACGCCGGCCTCGGTGCCGATCACGGTGCCGCCCCCCGGCTTGTTCTCGACGACGACGCTCTGCCCGACCGAGTCGCCGACCGCCTTGCCGATGACGCGCGCCATGATGTCGGTGATGCCGCCCGGCGCGAATGGCACGATGATGCGGATCGGCCGGGACGGGAACGCCTCCTGCGCCCAGGCCGGGG
>CAYGZN010000304.1:0-4333 GCA_964354355.1 uncultured Burkholderiaceae bacterium
CAGCCGCGGGCGCGAATGCGCAACTCCTCGAGGACCGATACTGGGCGACGGCCAGCGGGTTCTGGCCCTCGATCTCGTCGACCGCCCGGGCCGACTGGCAGGTCACCGGCCGCCCGGGGACGGTCGTGAGCTTCGAGGACGACCTGGGCCTGCCCGACCGGAAGGTGTTGCCTGACTTCCAGGCGGGCATGCGCGTGGGCGAACGCTGGCGCATCGAGTTCGAGTACTACGGGCTGAACCGCGCCGGCACCCGCACCCTGTCGCGCGACATCGCCTGGGACGACACCGTCTTTCCGGCGTCGGCGTCGCTGTCCACCGAGTTCGACTCCGACGTCTTTCGCATCGGCGCCGGCTGGTCGTTCGTGAAGTCGCCGACCGCCGAGTTGGGCGGCGTCCTCGGGCTGCACGTGACGCGGTTCAGGTTCAGGCTGAACGGCCAGGTCAGCCTGGGCAACGCGTCGGCGGGGACCCAGGTCGAACAGAAGGATGCGACGATACCCCTGCCGACGATCGGCCTGTACGGCGCGCTCCAGCTGTCGCCAGGGTGGTATCTCACGGGCCGGGTCGACTACTTCAGCCTCTCCAGCGGCGACTACGACGGCGGGCTGGTCAACGCCACGGCCGGCCTGTCGTACTTCGTGACCCGCAACGTCGGCGTCGGGCTGGGCTACCGGTACGTCGACTACTCGCTGGAGCTGACTCGCGCCAACTGGGTCGGCGCCGTCGACTATCGCTTCAGCGGGCCGGTGCTGTCGCTGGAGGTCGGCTTCTAGGCCCAGCCCTGGACGCACGTCGACGATGGCGGCCGCGCACGCCGGCAGCGGCCACCCGCAGCGGCCGCGGCGGGCGGCTACTTCGACAGCTCGCGCATCGCCTTTTCAAGCCCCGCCAGCGTGACCGGGTACATCCGGCTCGACAGCACCTGGCGGATCACCGAGATCGACTGGCGATACTCCCACACGCCCTCGGGCTCGGGGTTGAGCCAGGCGAACTTCGGAAAGCGCTCGGCGAGCCGCTGCAGCCAGATCGCACCGGCCTCCTCGTTGTTGTACTCGACCGAGCCGCCGGGCTGCAGGATCTCGTACGGACTCATCGTGGCGTCGCCGACGAAGATCAGCCGGTAGTCGGGGTTGTACTTGCGCAGCAGGTCCCAGGTCATCAGGCGCTCGGAGTGGCGCCGGCGGTTGTTCTTCCACACGAAGTCGTAGACGCAGTTGTGGAAGTAGTAGAACTCCAGATGCTTGAGCTCGGCGCGCGCGGCTGAGAACAGCTCCTCGGTGCGCTTGATGTGGTCGTCCATCGTGCCGCCCACGTCCATCAGCATCAGCACCTTGACGGTGTTGTGCCGCTCGGGGACCATCTTGATGTCGAGGTATCCGGCGTTGCGTGCGGTGGACGAGATCGTGTCTTCCAGGTCCAGCTCGTCGGCGGCGCCCTCGCGTGCGAACTTGCGCAGCCGGCGCAGGGCCACCTTGATGTTGCGCGTGCCCAGTTCGACCTGGTCGTCGTAGTCGCGGTACGCGCGCTGTTCCCAGACCTTGACCGCGGTCCGGTTGCCGGCCGACGGGCCGCCGACGCGGATGCCCTCGGGATTGAACCCGCCGTTGCCGAACGGCGACGTGCCGTTGGTGCCGATCCACTTCCTGCCGCCTTCGTGGCGCTCCTTCTGCTCGTCGAGCAGCTGCTTCAGGCGCTCCAGGAGCTTGTCCAGTCCACCCATGGCCTCGATCGCGGCCTTTTCCTCGGCGGTGAACTCGCGCTGGAACTGGCGCTTGAGCCATTCCAGCGGCAGGTCCAGGTCGATGCCGGGCACCGCCTCCACACCCTTGAAATAGGCGGCGAAGGCCTTGTCGAACTTGTCGAAGTTGCGCTCGTCCTTGACCAGCGCGGCGCGGGACAGGTAGTAGAAGTCGTCGATCGACGCGCCGATCACGTGCTGCTTGAGCGCCTCGAGCAGCGTCAGGTATTCCTTGATCGAGACCGGCAGCTTGGAGTGGCGCAGGTGCAGGAAGAAGTCGATCAGCATGGGGGCCTCGCGGTGGGATGCGTCAGGGCGCCGGCAGCCGGGCCTGCCGGAAGCCGAGGTGCCGGCGGACCGCCGGCCATTCCGATTCGATGATCGAGAACACGACGGTGTCGCGCAGGCTGCCGTCGGGCAGGCGCTGGTGGTTGCGCAGCACGCCGTCCTGCTTGGCGCCGAGCCGGGCGATCGCCTCGCGCGACGCGTGGTTGAACCAGTGGGTGCGGAACTCCACCGCCAGGCAGCCCAGCGTCTCGAACGCGTGGCCCAGCAGCAGCCGCTTGCACTCGGTGTTCAGCGCGGTCTTGTGCACCGAGCGCGCGTACCAGGTCGTGCCGATCTCCAGGCGCCGCTGCGATTCCTCGACGTTCATGTAGCGCGTCGAACCGACCAGCCGGCCGTCGCGCCTGCGGCGAACCGCGAAGGGCAGGGCGCGGCCGGCGGCCTGCAGCGCCAGCGCCGACTCGATCCAGGCCGGCATCGCCTCGGGCGTGGGCACGATCGTGAACCAGAGCTCCCAGAGCCTGCCGTCCGCGGCCGCCTCGGCCAGTTCGGGCGCGTGCCCGGTGGCCAGCGGCTCGAGCCGCACCGCGTCGCCCTCGAGCAGCGCCGGCCGGGGCGGCCACGGGGCGGGCTCGGCGCCGCTCACCGGTTGTGCTTGGCCATGAAGATCAGCCGCTCGAACAGGTGCACGTCCTGCTCGTTCTTGAGCAGGGCGCCGTGCAGCGGCGGGATGACATTCTTGCCGTCCTGCGCGCGCAGCGCCTCGGGCGGGATGTCCTCGGCCACCAGCAGCTTGAGCCAGTCGAGCAGTTCGGACGTCGAGGGCTTCTTCTTGAGCCCCGGCAGCTCGCGGATCTGGAAGAAGCTCTCCATCGCCTCCTTGAGCAGCTGTTTCTTGAGCCCGGGGTAGTGGACGTCGACGATCTTGGCCATCGTCTCCTTGTCCGGGAACTTGATGTAGTGGAAGAAGCACCGGCGCAGGAACGCGTCGGGCAGCTCCTTCTCGTTGTTGGACGTGATCATCACGACCGGGCGGTGACGCGCTTTGATCAGCTGGCGCGTCTCGTAGACGAAGAACTCCATCCGGTCGAGCTCGCGCAGCAGGTCGTTGGGAAACTCGATGTCGGCCTTGTCGATCTCGTCGATCAGCAGCACGAACGGCTTGTCGGCCTCGAACGCCTGCCACAGCACGCCCTGCACGATGTAGTTGTGGATGTCCTTGACCCGCTCGTCGCCGAGCTGCGAGTCGCGCAGCCGAGACACCGCGTCGTACTCGTACAGGCCCTGCTGGGCCTTGGTCGTGGACTTGATGTGCCACTGAAGCAGCGGCATGTCCAGCGCCCTGGCGACCTCCTCGGCCAGCATGGTCTTGCCGGTGCCGGGCTCGCCCTTGATCAGCAGCGGGCGCTGCAGCGTGATCGCGGCGTTGACCGCCAGCTTCAGGTCGTCGGTCGCGACGTACGTGGAGGTGCCTTCGAATCGCATGGGGGGCTCGCTGGCGGGGAAGCGTCTGGAACGCCCGAGTATACGTAAAAGCGACGCCTCGGGTAGAATGCGCGCCTGTAAATGGACCCGGCCGGCCGCAGGCCGCATCCTTCCCACTCTCAGCCTTCATCCAGCTCATCCCATGACGCGAACCTTCCCTTCCGCACGGTGCGTGGCAGCGCTCATGCCGGCGCTGCTGGTCTGGGCGACGCCGGCGGCCCACGCCCAGGGCAGCGCCGACGCCGCGCGCAGCAAGATCTCGATGTGCGTCGGATGCCACGAGATCCCGGGTTATCGCGCGTCGTTCCCCAGCGTGTACCTGGTACCCAAGATCAGCGGGCAGTCCGCGAAGTACATCGAGAACGCGCTGCAGGAATACCGCAAGGGTGACCGCACGCATCCGACGATGCGCGGGATCGCCGGCAGCCTGTCCGACCAGGACATTGCCGACCTGGCCGCCTACTACGGCACCAAGTGACCGATTGCGGATCGCGGCGCAACCGATGACGACCACCATGACGAAAACGATTCTCCGACCGGGCCACGTGCTCGCCCTGGGCGCTCTGTTCCTGCTGGCTTCGGTGCCGGCCGGCGATGCCCACGCGGCCGACGTCGCGGCCGGCCAGGCCAAGGCCGACGCGGTGTGCGCCGCCTGCCACGGCAAGGACGGCAACACGCCGATCGACCCGTCCTACCCGCGCCTGGCGGGCCAGTACCGGGACTACCTGCAGCGCGCACTGCTCGACTACAAGGGCGGCGCCCGCAAGAACGCGATCATGAGCGGGCAGGCGGCGCCGCTGACTCGCGCCGACATCGAGAACCTCG
>CAYGZN010000305.1:0-4328 GCA_964354355.1 uncultured Burkholderiaceae bacterium
GGCGATCCGTTCAACAACTACGCCGCCACCCACGAGAAGGGTGCGCTGGTCACCGGGACGGTCAAGACGGTCGATCCCAAGGGCGCGGTCATCGTGCTGGGCGGCGACATCGAGGGCTACCTGCGGGCGTCCGAGATCTCGCGCGACCGGGTCGAGGACGCGCGCAACCACCTGAAGGAAGGCGATTCGGTGGAGGCGATGGTCATCAACGTCGACCGCAAGAACCGCTCGATCAGCCTGTCGATCAAGGCCAAGGACACGGTCGAGACCGCCGAGGCGATGCAGCGGATGCAGGCCGAGTCCAGCGCGGCCACCGGCACCACCAACCTCGGTGCGCTGCTGCGGGCCAAGCTCGACAACCGCGACGACAAGTGACGCACCGGTAACGGGTGAAGCCGGCAATGGGCGAGACGATGTTCGATCTGGACGATCAGAAGTCCCCGGGGACGATGACCAAGTCCGAGCTCATCGGCCGGCTCGCCGAGCGCTATCCGCAACTGGTCGCCAAGGACGCGGAGTTCGCGGTCAAGACGATCCTCGATGCCATGGCCAAGACCCTGTCCGACGGCCATCGCATCGAGATCCGCGGCTTCGGCAGCTTTGCGCTGTCGCACCGCCCACCTCGCATCGGCCGCAACCCGAAGTCCGGGGAGCGCGTGCTGGTGCCCGAGAAGCGCGTGCCCCACTTCAAGCCCGGCAAGGAACTGCGTGAGCGCGTCGATGCCCGGGCCCGCGACGGCGAGGCCTGACCGGGGCGACCCGGTTGCGGCAGAAGCGGCCCGGCCATGCGCGTGCTGACCTGGATCTTCCGGCTGTTCGTGTTCCTGGTTCTGCTGGGTTTTGCGCTGTCCAACACCGAGACCGCCACGCTGCGCTTCTTCGGCATCCCCGAGTTCGAGTGGCGCGCGCCGCTGGTGCTGTTCCTGCTGGTGTTCTTCGTTGCCGGCGCGCTGGCCGGCGTGCTCAGCGCGATGCCCCTCGTGCTTCGTCAGCGCCGCCTGACGTCGCGGCTGCGCAAGGATGCCGCTGCGGCCCGGGCGCCCGACGCCGCAGTGCCGCAGCCCGGTTCGCAGGACGCTGCGTCGCGCGCGCTGACGGTCTCCAGCGGCGGGTTCCACGGCCTGTAGCGGGCGGCCGACCGACCGCCGCGGCCCGCGACCATGGAGTTCGAGTTCTGGTGGCTGCTGGTCATCCCGCTGTTCTTCGGGCTGGGGTGGGCCGCGTCGCGTTTCGACGTGCGCGAGGTGCTGCGCGCCTCGTCGCGACTGCCCGACGCGTACTTCAAGGGACTGAACTTCCTGCTCAACGAGCAGCCCGACAAGGCGATCGACGCGTTCGTCGACGTCGTCGCGCTCGAGCCGGAAACGGTCGACCTGCACTTCGCGCTGGGCAACCTGTTCCGCCGTCGGGGCGAGACCGACCGCGCGATCCGGGTGCACCAGAACCTGGTCGCCCGCGGCGATCTCGCATCCGGCCAGCGCGAGCACGCGCTGTACGAGCTGGGCCAGGACTTCCTGAAGGCCGGGCTGCTCGACCGCGCCGAGGATGCCTTCAACCGGCTCGAGGGCAGCGCCTATGCAGGCGCCGCACTGCGCCATCGCCTCGACATCGCGCAACTGGTCCGTGACTGGCCGGCGGCCATCGAGCTGGCCCAGCGGCTGCAGCGCGACAGCGGCACCGACCTGGGGCCGATCGTTGCCCATTTCCACTGCGAAACCGCACAGCTCGCGCTCGCGGGTGGCGGGCAACCGGCCGCGCAGACCGCTGTGCAGCCGACCGCCCAGCCGGCAGGGCAGCCGGTTGCGCACACCGCTGCGCAGCGATACCAGCAGGCGCACGCAGCGATCGATCGCGCGCTGGCGGTCGCGCCCGAACACCCGCGTCCCTGGCTGCTGCGCGGCGAGGCGTCGTTCACCGAGGGCCTGTTCGACGAGGCCGTGAGCGCCTGGCGGCGGCTGGCCCGGATCAGCCCGGCACATCTGGCCGTCGTCGGCGAGCGCTGGCTCGAGGCGCACGAGCGCCTGGGCAGCATCGACGATGGCCTGGCCGCACTGGAGGCGGTCCAGCACGACAACCCGTCGATCGACGCGCTGCGGGCGATCGCGCGCGCACGCGCGAAACGCGACGGCCCGGCGGCCGCCGTCGCCTGGCTGCAGGCCGAGTTGGCACGCCGCCCGTCGCTGCTCGGACTCGAGCAGCTGCTCGAGCTGCGCAGGGCCGCAGCTGGTGGCGAGCCCGACACCGACGCCGCGCTCACCGCCCGCCTGATCCAGCAACAGGCCAATCGGCTGTCCCGGTTCGTGTGCAGCCAGTGCGGATTCAAGGCGCGGCAGTTCTACTGGCAGTGTCCGGGCTGCAATGCGTGGGACAGTTATCCGCCGCGGCGCACCGAAGAGCTCGAGGCGGGCTGAGGCGAACGATGACCGGCAGCAGGCTCGAAGCAAACCGGACGGCGGATCCGGTGGGTCAACCCCCGTATGCCCGGCGCCGTTCTGCAGTGAACCGGCGTCGCCGGCCACGACCATTACCAAGGGATTGGACATGAAGAGACTTCTGCTCGCGCTCGTCGCGTTTCTGGCCTCGATCGGGATCGCACTGGCCGCGGTCGATGCGAACACCGCCACGCAGGCCGAGCTCGAATCGATCACCGGCATCGGGCCCTCGATTTCGCAGCGGATCATCGACGAGCGCAAGAAAGGTCCGTTCAAGGACCTGGCCGACCTCGAAGCGCGCGTCAAAGGCATCGGCGAGACCAACGTGAAGACGATGGCTGCGGCCGGCCTGACGGTCGGCGGGGGCACGACGCGTGCCTCGTCCAAGTCCGCTGATGCCCCGAAGGCCGACGCGAGCAAGGACAAGGCCCCCGCCAAGTCGTCGCAGGCGAAGTCCGATGCGCCCAAGGCTGATGCGCCCAAGGCTGATTCGGCCAAGGCTGATACGAAGAAGGCCGACTCGAAGAAGGCCGACTCGAAGAAGGCTTCGGCTGCCGCCGATGCGCCCAAGGCCGCAGGCAAGGACGCCGACAAGGCGAAGGCGGACGCGACCCAGGCGGACGCGAAGAAGTCGGCGCCCAAGTCGTCGGACAGCAAGAAGGCCGATACCACGAAGACCGACGCCAAGACGGCTGATACCAAGACGGCCGATGCCAAGAAGACCAGCGCCAAGAAGTCGGATGCGCCCAAGGCCGATTCCGCCAAGGACGCGCCGAAGGCGGACCCCGCCAAAGACGCACCCAAGAAGTAATCCCGGGCTCGAGGCTCGCGGCGCAGGCGCGCCGCGAGTCAGGTGGATCGGGGCACGCGGCGTGCGGCGGACAATGCACCGCGCCGGTGCTGCATAATTCGAGCCCATGAGGCACGCCTCCCCCGAGATCCGCGCGGTCGGGCCGCTCCCCGGGGGCCTGCGCCGGCGCCTCGTGCTATATGCGCGCCTGCTGCGGCTGCATCGGCCGATCGGCACGCTGCTGCTGCTGTGGCCCACCTTGTGGGCGCTGTTCCTGGCCGCGCACGGGACCCCGCCGGCCTACGAGCTGTTCGCGTTCACGCTGGGCACGGTGCTGATGCGCTCGGCCGGCTGCGCGATCAACGACTGGGCCGATCGCGACTTCGACCGGCACGTGCAGCGCACCTGCGAGCGCCCGTTGACCGCCGGGCTGCTGAGGCCGGCCGAGGCGATCGCGCTGTTCGTCGGGCTGTCGCTGCTGTCGCTGCTGCTCGTGCTGCCGATGAACCCGTTCACCTGGCTGCTGGCGGGGGTCGCGGCGTTCCTCGCGGCCACCTACCCGTTCACCAAGCGGTTCTTCGCGGTGCCGCAGGCCTACCTCGGCGTCGCCTTCGGCTTCGGCATCCCGATGGCCTACGCGGCGCTGCAAGACAGCCTGCCGGCAACGGCCTGGCTGCTGCTGGCCGCGAACGTGTGCTGGGCCGTCGCCTACGACACGCAGTATGCGATGGTCGACCGCGACGACGACCTGAAGATCGGCATTCGCACCTCGGCGATCACGTTCGGTCGCTTCGACGTCGCCGCGGTCATGGCCTGCTACGCGGCGACGCTGGCGCTGCTGGCGCTGGCCGGCAGGCGTGAGGGGCTCGGCCTGCTGTTCGGGCTGGGGCTGACGGCCGCGGCTGCGATCGCCGTGTACCACTACCGCCTGATCCGGGATCGTTCCCGCGCCGGCTGCTTTCGCGCGTTCAACCACAACACCTGGTTCGGCGCGGCCGTGTTCGCCGGAATCGCGCTGGACCTCTGGTTCGCCTGAACCGCTGCGACCGGGCCGCTGCGCGCCAGGCCTGACGCGCGCCAGGCCTCTGATGTACGCCAGGCCTGTG
>CAYGZN010000306.1:0-2171 GCA_964354355.1 uncultured Burkholderiaceae bacterium
CGCGGCTCGCTGAACCCGCGCCAGGTCAAGATCCCCGGCGTGCTGGTCGACTGCGTGGTGGTCGCCGAGAAGCCCGAGTACCACATGCAGACCTTCGCGACCGCGTACAGCGCCGCGTTCGCCGGCGAGATCCGGCTGCCGATGGGCCAGCTCGCGCCGATGCCGCTGAACGAGCGCAAGATCATCGCCCGGCGCGCCGCGCTCGAGCTGCGTGCCAACGCGGTGGTCAACCTGGGCATCGGCATGCCCGAGGGCGTGGCCGGCGTGGCCGCCGAGGAGCGGGTGATCGACCTGATGACGCTGACGGCCGAGCCGGGCGTCATCGGCGGCATCCCCGCCGGCGGGCTGAACTTCGGCGCCGCGACCAACATGCAGGCGATCATCGACCAGCCGTACCAGTTCGACTTCTACGACGGTGGCGGGCTGGACCTGGCGTTCCTCGGGCTGGCGCAGTGCGACCGCGCCGGCAACCTGAACGTCAGCCGGTTCGGGCCCCGGCTCGCCGGCGCGGGCGGCTTCATCAACATCAGCCAGAACGCGCAGCGCGTGGTCTTCGTCGGCACGTTCACCGCAGGCAGGCTTCACGTGCGCGTCGACCAGGGCCGGCTGGCCATCGTCGAGGAGGGCCGCGCGCGCAAGTTCGTCGAGGCCGTCGAGCACCGCACCTTCAGTGGCGCCTACGCGATGCAGCGCGGCCAGCCCGTGCTGTACGTGACCGAGCGCTGCGTGTTCCGGCTGGTCGACGGCGGCCTCGAGCTGATCGAGGTCGCCCCGGGCGTCGACCTGGAGCGCGACATCCTGGCGCAGATGGACTTCGAGCCGCTGGTGCGCGACGTGCGGCCGATGGACCCGATGATCTTCCGGCCCGAGCCGATGGACCTGCGAGCGCGAATGCTCGCGCTGCCCCTCGAGCAGCGCTTCTCGTACGACGCCGAGCAGAACCTGTTCTTCGTGAACTTCGAGCGGATGAGCGTGGGCTCTTCGCAGGACGTCGGGCGGATCCGCGAGGAAGTCGAGAAGCGTCTCGCTCCGCTCGGACACAAGGTCTACGCGATCGTCAACTACGACAACTTCGATCTGGCGCCGGCCGCCGTCGATGCCTACGCCGCGATGGTCAAGCACCTGGTCGAGCACTACTACGTCGACGTCACGCGATACACGACCTCGGGCTTCCTGCGCATGAAGCTCGGCGACGCACTGCGCGAACGGGGCGTGGCGCCGCACATCTACGAGTCGGCCGACGAGGCGCGCGGGCACCTGCACGACGCCGACGCCAGCTCGTGATCCGCCGTCGACACTCCAGTCGACGGCTACAATGACCGCGCGGCGCCTTGCGCCAGCCCACGAGGGAGGATCGACTTGAACCGGATCGACAACAAGATCGCGCTGGTCACCGGCGCGGCGGGCGGGATCGGCTCGGCCACCTGCCGGCTGCTGGCGCAGGCCGGGGCCACGGTGATCGCCACGGACCTGCGCAAGGCCGACGGCCGGCGCCTCGCCGAGGAGATCGCCGACGCGGGCGGCAAGGCGCGATTCATCGCGCACGACGTCACGAAGGACAGCAGCTGGCGCGACGTGATGGCCACCATCCGACGCCGGCACGGCAGGCTGGACATCCTGGTGAACAATGCGGGCGTCTTCCGCCACGGCCGCCTCGAGGACGCCGACGCGGCGACCGTGAAGCTGCTGTTCGACGTGAACCTGAAGGGCGTCGTGCTCGGCACGCAGCACGCGTTTCGTGCGATGAAGAAGCGCCCGAAGGATGCCGACAGCGCCTCGGTGGTGAACCTGTCGTCGATCGCCGGGCTGATCGGCACCCCCAACTCGGCGCTGTACGGCCTGACCAAGGGCGGCGTGCGGCTGTTCACCAAGGCCAGCGCGCTGGAAGCCGCGCAGCTGGGCTACAACATCCGCTGCAACTCGGTGCACCCCGCGATCGTCGACACCGACATGGCGCGCGGCGTGGCCGACGGGATGCGGACCCGCGGCGTCCCCGAGGACCAGATCGAGGCCGCGCTGGTCGCCGGCCACCCGCTGGGCCGCATGGCGCAGCCGATCGACATCGCGCGCGGCATCCTGTTCCTGGCCTCGAACGACTCGTCGTTCATGACCGGCAGCGAGCTCGTGATCGACGGCGGCTGGACGGCGCGCTGATCCGGCGCCGGCCGCGC
>CAYGZN010000306.1:2271-4313 GCA_964354355.1 uncultured Burkholderiaceae bacterium
GCGAGCACCTTGCGCAGCGTGCCGATGATCTCGTCGATGTGCGACGTCTCGCTCACGAACGGCGGCGCCATGATCAGCGAGTCGCCGGTCGACTTCAGGTTCAGGTTGGCGTCGTACAGTGCCTTCTGCACCTCGTGGCCGCGCGCGCCCGGCGTCTTGTCCGCGGCGAGTTCCACGGCCGCCATCATGCCCACGCCGCGGATGTCGACCACGCCCGGCACGTCACGCAGCGAGTAGACGCCGTCCAGGAAGTAGCCGGACAGCTTCGCGGCGCGGCCGATCAGGTCTTCCTTCTCGAAGATGTCCATCATCGCGAGGCCGGCCGCGCACGACGCGGGGTGCGCCGAGTACGTGTAGCCGTG
This sequence comes from uncultured Burkholderiaceae bacterium, assembly GCA_964354355.1. Classification (GTDB taxonomy): domain Bacteria; phylum Pseudomonadota; class Gammaproteobacteria; order Burkholderiales; family Burkholderiaceae_E; genus CAYGZN01. The sequence continues at coordinate 2,634 of CAYGZN010000306.1, forward strand.
GAAGAACTCGATGCCCTTGGCCGGGCCGGCCTCGGTGATCGCGTCGTAGATCTCCTGCTTCGCCGCGATGGCGCCCAGCGGCTGCGCGCCGTTGGTGATCGCCTTGGCCATCGTCATCAGGTCCGGGGTCACGCCGAACGCCTGCGCGCCGAAGTTGGCGCCCATCCGGCCCCAGCCGGTGATGACCTCGTCGAATACCAGCAGGATGCCGTGCTGGTCGCAGATCTCGCGGATGCGGTTCAGGTAGCCCTTGGGCGGCGGCAGGCAGCCGAACGAGCCGGCCGTCGGCTCGACGAACACCGCCGCGATGTTGTCGCCGCCGACCAGTGCGCAGATCCGCTGCAGGTCCTCGGCGAGGTCGGCGCCCTTGTCGGGCTGGCCGCGCACGAACGTGTTCTCGGGCAGCGCGGTGTGCCGCATGAAGTGCACGCCGGGCAGGCCGACGCCGAACGTGCGCCGGTTGTTGACCATGCCCGACAGCGCCACGCCGCCCATGTTGACCCCGTGGTAGGCGCGCTCGCGCGACACGAACAGCTGCCGATGGCCCTGGCCGCGGATGCGGTGATACGCCAGCGCCATCTTCATCGCCGAGTCGACCGATTCCGAGCCGGAGCAGGTGAAGAACACGCGGTTCAGGCCCGCGGGCGTGTATTGCGACACCCGCTGGGCGAGCTCGAACGCCTTGGGATGGGCACGCGTGAACGGCATCGTGTAGTCGAGCGTCGAGAGCTGCTCGAAGACCGCCTTGGCGATCTCGGGCCGGCAGTGCCCGGCAGCCACGCAGAAGAGCCCCGACGACGCGTCGATCACCCGGTCGCCGTTGGGCTTCCACAGGTAGACGCCCTCGCCCTTGACGAACATCCGGGGTTCCTGTTTGAACTCCTTGTTCGGCGAGAACGGCATCCAGAAGTTCTGCCTGGCTTGTGCTTCGAGGATCGGATCGGCGTGGCCCATGGTGTGGTCTCCTGCGTCGGTGGCGCCCCGGGGCACCAGAATCCGCCACGATACGCCAGCCGGCTGGCTTAACATAGAGCCAAACATGGGTAAATCGATGGGCCAGATGTGGCGCGTGCGACTGGAGCAGACCCCGGCGATCGGCACCCTGCAGGACCGGATCGCCCGGATGCTGCTCGACGCGATCCGTTCGCAGGCGCTGGCGCCGGGCGCGCACCTGCCCTCGTCGCGGCTGCTCGCACACGAGCTGGGCGTGGCCCGCAACACGGCATCGGCCGCGTTCGAGCGACTGGTGGCCGACGGCGTGCTGCAGTCGCGCTCGCGCAGCGGCTACTTCGTGCACCCCGACATCGGCGACCAGCTGCTCGATCCGAACCCGCTGCAGCAGCTCTCGGCCCTGCCCGCACCGGACTGGGACCGGCGGCTGGTCGCGCGTCCCGGCGACCAGCGCAACATCGTCAAGCCCGCGGACTGGGCCTCGTACCCGTATCCGTTCGTGTACGGGCAGTCGGACCCGTCACTGCTGCCGCTTCCCGAGTGGCGCGACTGCTGCGAACGCGCGCTGCGCGGACCCGACGCGCGCACGGTGCTGTCGGACCAGGTCGACCGCGACGACCCCCTGCTCGTCGAGCAGATCCGAACGCGGCTGCTGCCGCGACGCGGGGTCTGGGCGCGCGACTCCGAGATCCTGGTCACCGTCGGCGCCCAGCAGGCGCTGTACCTGGT
>CAYGZN010000307.1:0-4283 GCA_964354355.1 uncultured Burkholderiaceae bacterium
CTCCTGGCGGTTGGCGGCCTCGCCGGTCGCCTTGACGACGAGATCGGCCACCCCCGGCTCCAGCGCGCTGGCGGCGCCAGGCGACAGCGCCTGCGCCAGCAGGCTCTCGAGGTTCGGGTCGAACGCGATCACGTCGAGCTCGCGCATCGGCCCGTAGATCTGGTCGACGATCGCCGGGGCCAGCGCGACCCGCACCTCGCGGGTGAGCTCCGCGGCGTCCTGGGTGCGGGCGGCGTGCTCGGACAGCGACTCGACGATCGAGCGCAGGTCGCGGATGTGCACCGACTCGTCCAGCAGGTTCTGCAGCACCTTGTGCAGCGCCGCGAGCGACAGCTGCTTGGGCACGACCTCCTCGGCCAGCTTGCCGGCGTACTTGCCCAGGTGATCGAGCAGCTGCTGCACCTCGGCGCGGCCCAGCAGCTTCGAGGCGTGCACCTGCATCAGGTGGTTCAGGTGCGTGGCCACGACGGTCGCGGCGTCGACCACGGTGTAGCCGGCGCCCTGTGCCTCGTCGCGGTGCGCGTCCTCGATCCACACGGCGGGCAGCCCGAACGCGGGATCCTGCGTCGGCGTTCCGGCCAGCTGCAGCGACGCGTGGCCGGGGTTGATCGCCAGGAAGCGCTCTGCCTGGACCTCGCCCTCGCCGACCACCGCGCCCTTGAGCGTGATCCGGTATCCGCTGGGGCGCAGCTCGAGATTGTCTCGGATGTGCACCGCCGGCGGCAGGAACCCGACCTCGTTGGCGAACTTCTTGCGCACGCCCTTGATGCGGGTCAGCAGGTCGCTGGCCTGGTTGCGCTCGATCATCGGGATCAGCCGGTATCCGACTTCGAGTCCGAGCACGTCGACCGGCACCACGTCCTCCCAGGTCGCTTCGGTCGACGCGGGCGCGTCGGCAACCGCCGGCTGCTGCGCGAGCACGCGCGCGGCCTCCTGCTGGCGGTGCAGCCAGCGGGCCGCCGTGCCGCACGCCGCGGCCAGCAGCAGGAATGCCACGTGCGGCATGCCGGGAATCAGCCCGAGCAGCACGAGCACGGCGGCGGTCAGCCCGAGTGCGCGCGGCGTGTTGAACAACTGCTTGCGGACCTGGCCGCCGATGTCGTCCTCGTGGCCGACCCGCGACACGATCAGGCCCGCAGCCAGCGAGATCACCAGCGCGGGGATCTGGGCCACCAGCGCATCGCCGATGGCCAGCAGCACGTAGTTGTTGGCGGCCCGCTCGAGCGACAAGTTGTGCTGCGCCAGCCCGATGACCAGTCCGCCGACGATGTTGATCACCAGGATCAGCATCGCGGCGATCGCGTCGCCGCGCACGAACTTGGACGCGCCGTCCATCGATCCGTAGAAATCGGCCTCCTGCGAGACCTCCTGGCGCCGCCGACGGGCTTCCTTCTCATCGATCAAGCCGGCGTTCAGGTCGGCGTCGATCGCCATCTGCTTGCCCGGCATCGCGTCCAGCGCAAAACGTGCCGACACCTCGGCGATGCGTCCGGCACCCTTGGTCACGACAACGAAGTTGATCACGGTCAGGATCGAGAACACGATCAGGCCCACCGCGAAGTTGCCGCCGATCAGGAAGTTGGCGAACGACTCGATGACCTTGCCGGCCGCATCGGTGCCGGTGTGGCCGTGCATCATCACCGCACGCGTGGACGCCACGTTCAGGCCCAGCCGCAGCATCGTCGAGAGCAGCAGCACGGTCGGGAACGCCGCGAAGTCCAGCGGCTTGATCGTGTACGCCGACACCAGCAGCACGATCAGCGCGATCGCGATGTTGAAGGAGAACAGGACGTCGAGCAGGAACGCGGGCAGCGGCAGCACCAGCATCGACAGCAGCAGCAGGATCAGCAGCGGCGCACCCAGCGCCTGCGCATGCGGCAGCGGAAACGGCATCCAGGCCGGCGTCTTCATGCCTCGGCCTCCTGCGGATCAAGGCCCGCCGGCACGTCGATCCCGGGCACGCGCGGCCGCGCGCCGCGGCCCTTCAGGTGCTGGTTCAGCTGATACACGTAGGCAAGCACCTGCGCGACGGCCGCGTACAGCGCGGCCGGGATCTCCTGCTCGACCTCGACGTGCCGATACAGCGCGCGAGCGAGCGCCGGCGCCTCGAGTGTCGGCACGCCTGCCTCCGCGGCGATCTCGCGGATGCGCGCGGCGAGCAGGTCGGCGCCCTTGGCCAGCACGCGCGGTGCGGTCATCGCCGCGTCGTCGTACTTGATGGCCACCGCATAGTGCGTCGGATTCGTCACGATCACGTCGGCGCGCGGCACGGCTGACAGCATCCGCCCACGGGCCATCGTGCGCTGCTTCTCGCGGACCTTGGCCTTGACGCGCGGGTCCCCGTCGGATTCACGGGCCTCCTGCCTGGCCTCGGCCGGGGTCATGCGCATCGAGGCACGAAAGCGCCAGATCTGCACCGGGGCGTCGACCAGCGCGGCCGCGACGATCACCAGCGCAGCAAGCGCCAGGCCGCCCACGAGCTTGCCGTGGGCGGCGACCAGCGCAGCGGGCAGCGGCAGTCCGGCCAGCGCCGCGAACTGCGAGAAGCCCGACGCCACGAACCACCCGCCGATGACGCCCACGCCGGCGGCAATGGCCGCCAGCTTGACCAGTTCGATCGAACCGTCGATCGAGAAGATCCGCCCGAGGCCCGCCAGCGGGTCGATCCGGGACAGGTCGGGCTGCACCGGCTTGACGCTCCAGACGACGCCGCCGATCGCCATCGTCGTGAGCAGCGCTGCAGCCACCGGTGCGACCAGCAGCGGCAGCACGGCCCACAGCGCATCGGTTGCGGCCGTGGCGAGCGAGGCGACGGCGCGCGCGGGGTCGCGGCTGAGGCCGCGGTCGAAGCGCAGCGCACCGCGCACGATCCCGATCGTGCGATCGGCCAGCGTCGGCCCATACAATCCCGCGACGGCCAGCATGGCCAGCAGCGCGCCGGCGTGCGCAGCCTCGCGGGAACGGGGCACGCGGCCCTGCTCGCGCGCCTGTCGGAGCCGTCGTTCGGAAGCTGGGAGTTTCCGCTCGTCGCGGTTGTCGTCGGCCATGGATGTCGTGAGTGACCCTGCTCGCAGGATTCTCACGGCACCCCGGCGGGGTGAAAGCGACGATTAGGCTGGCGATACCCCGGCTATTGCCGCACGCTCAGAATCCGAGCGACTCGAGCAGGTCGTCGACCTGCGACTGGCTCGATACGACGTCCGTCCGGCCGGCGGTCGTGACCGCCGGGCCCGACAGCGCGCCGACGGCCGGCCGGGCGACCGCGGCCGGCGCCGGCGCACCCGCCGTGCTCGCCAGCAGCAACTCCACCAGTTGCGACTCGAGCGACTGCGCCAGCGCCACGACCTTGCGGATCACCTGGCCGGTCAGGTCGTGGAAGTCCTGCGCCAGCATGATCTCCGTGAGCTGGGCATCGGTCCGTTGCGCGGCCAGCCGGGCCTCTTCCAGGTACGCCATCACCTGCCCGCTCGAGACTGCCGCGACCGGGTCGGCCCGCAGCGCCAGCGCGACACCGGCGGCGCCGGCAGCAATCCCGTCGAGCTCGGCCTTGGCCCGGTCGACGCCGTTGAGGACTTTCTCGGCCGCCTGACCAGTCAGGCGCGAGATGTAGGACAGGCGGTTGCGCGCGTCGGGCAGCGAGCTGACCGCGCTCTCGAGCTGACGGTCGTAGCCCAGCTCGCGAAGCGAGTCGTGCAGCTGGCGCGTCAGCAGCCCGACCTTGCGGTACAGCTCGTCGCTGTCGGGGCCCGGGTCCTTGCGATCGACCATGGCGCTCACCGCCCGAGCTTCTGCATGATCTTCTGGACCTTCTCCTCGAGCGTAGCCTTGGTGAAGGGCTTGACGATGTATCCCGAGGCGCCGGACTGCGCGGCCGTCACGATGTCCTCCTTGCGGGCCTCGGCGGTGACCATCAGCACCGGCAACCCCTTGAGGCTCTCGTCGGCGCGGATCGACTGCAGCAGCTGGAAACCGTTCATGTTCGGCATGTTGATGTCCGACACCACGAAGTCGAACGCTGCCGACTTGAGCTTGGCCAGTGCGACCTGCCCGTCCTCGGCCTCGTCGGCGTGGGCATAGCCGATTTCCTTCAGGATGTTCCGGATGATCCGGCGCATCGTTGAGAAGTCATCGACGATCAAGAACCTCATGTTTTCCGCGGACATCCTTCACCTCTTCGAAGCACTGGTCTCACCCGGACCCGCCAGCCCGGGCACCGTGGGGCGCGCCGGCAATGCCGGAACGATCGAGCCCCCCGACGATGCGCCCACTGACGGCGCGCCCGC
>CAYGZN010000308.1:0-4264 GCA_964354355.1 uncultured Burkholderiaceae bacterium
GCCTGCGGCAGAACTCGCTGCAGGAGAAGCTGACCGCGCGATGGCTCGGCCGGTGCCTCCAGGCGGCCGCCCCGGCTGCGCCGCCCGGCGAGGCCCCGCCCGCCTGAGCCCCGATTGCGGCGGGAATGAAACGATCCGTGAATTTGTGCGTTGCACAAATTCCGGTAAGCTGCCAATAATCCGTCATCGTCCTGTCACGCAGGGTAGCCACGTGCTCTATCAGGTCCGCGAAGCGCAGCGAGCCGTACTGAACCCCCTTTCCAACTGGGCCGAGGCGATGAGTCGGCTGTACGCCAATCCGTACAGCATGCTGTCGTACGCCCCGTTCGCCCCGCGGGTGGCCGCCGGCTTCGAGCTGCTGCACCGTCTGGGCAAGGAGTACGAGAAGCCCCGCTGGGAGCTGGACTCGACGCACGTGGACGGCCACGACGTGACCGTGGTCGAGCGCATCGAGATCGACAAGCCGTTCTGCAACCTGATCAAGTTCGAGCGGCTGCTGCCCAAGCCGGTGGCCGCGCGCGCGAAGGACCCGGCGGTGCTGGTGTTCGCGCCGCTGTCGGGTCACCACGCGACGTTGCTGCGAGACACCGTGCGCGCGCTGCTGCCGGACCACAACGTCTACGTCACCGACTGGATCGACGCGCGGATGGTGCCGCTGTCGAACGGCCCGTTCCACCTGCACGACTACGTCGCCTACTGCATCGAGTTCATCCGCCACCTCGGGCCACAGGTCCACCTGATCTCGGTCTGCCAGCCGACGGTGCCCGTGATGGCAGCCGTGTCGCTGATGTCGACGCTGAAGGACCCCAGGCTGCCGCGGTCGATGACGATGATGGGCGGACCGATCGACTCGCGCCAGAGCCCGACGCAGGTCAACAACCTGGCGATCGAGAAATCGTTCAGTTGGTTCGAGCGCAGCGTGATCTACCGCGTGCCCGGCAAGTACCCCGGCGCGGGCCGGCACGTGTACCCCGGTTTCCTGCAGCACGCCGGCTTCGTTGCGATGAACCCGGATCGGCACGCCGAGTCGCACTGGGACTTCTACATGAACCTGGTGCGGGGCGACGACGACGACGCCGAAGGCCACCGCAAGTTCTACGACGAATACAACGCGGTGCTCGACCTGCCGGCGGAGTACTACCTCGAGACGATCAGGACGGTGTTCCAGGAGCACCGCCTGCCGCTGGGGACCTGGGAGATCGACTTCGAGGGCCGCCGGATGGTGGTCGCGCCCGAGGACATCCGCCAGGTGCCGCTGTTCACGATCGAGGGCGAACTCGACGACATCTCGGGGGTCGGACAGACCAGCGCCGCGCTGGGCCTGTGCCGCAACCTGCCCAGGTCGAAGAAGCGCCAGCTCATCGCCGAGGGCGCCGGCCACTACGGCATCTTCAGCGGGCGGCGCTGGCGTGAGATCATCTGCCCGCAGATCCGGGCCTTCATCCGCGAATACGACTAGCCGGCGCGCGGGCGGGTCCGGTCGCCACGCACCCGGATGAAACCCGCCGACCTGATCGAAACGCTCGAGCGCATCCTGCCCCAGACGCAGTGCACGCAGTGCGGCTACGCCGGCTGCCGGCCGTATGCGCAGGCGATGGTGTCGGCGCACGCGCCGATCAACCGCTGCCCGCCGGGCGGGGCCGCCGGCATCGAGCGGCTGGCGCGGGTGCTCGCGCGCCCCGCGCAGCCGCTGGACCCGGCCTGCGGTGTCGAAGCCCCGCGGCGGGTGGCCCGCATCGTCGGCGCGCTGTGCATCGGCTGCACCCGGTGCATCCAGGCCTGCCCGGTGGACGCAATCGCAGGCGCACTGAAGTGGCAGCACGCGGTGATCCCCGAACTGTGCACCGGCTGCCGCCTGTGCCTGCCGCCCTGCCCCGTCGACTGCATCGAGATGGACCCGCTGCCTCCCGAACAGCAACACTGGTCGTGCGGGGATGCCGCGCAGGCGCGCGAGCGGCACGTGCGGCGCACGCAGCGACTGCGGCGGTGGCGGCGCGACGGCGACGCGACGGCGGCCGCACAGGCCGCGCGGGCCGCGGCCAGGCCCGACGCTTCGACGGCCTCGACGGCCTCGACGGCCTTGACGGCTTCGACGGCCGCGCCGCTCGACGCCGCAGACGAGCGCAAGCGCCGCATCGTGCAGCAGGCGATCGAGCGGGCGCGAATCCGGCTGCGCCAGGTCCGATGAGGCCGGCCGACCGCATCGAGCTGTTCGCGCGGCTGCGCGCGGCCAACCCCCACCCGACGACCGAGCTGGAATACGGCAGCCCGTTCGAGCTGCTGACGGCAGTGCTGCTGTCGGCGCAGGCGACCGACCGCAGCGTCAACGCCGCCACGCGGCGGCTGTTTCCGGTCGCGCGCACACCGCAGGCGATCATCGAGCTGGGTGTCGAGGGACTGGAGCCGTACCTGCGCACGATCGGCCTGTGGCGATCGAAGGCCAGGCACCTGGTGCAGGCCTGCGAGATCCTCGAGCGTGAGCACGGCGGGCAGGTGCCGCGCCAGCGCGAGGCGCTCGAGAAGCTGCCCGGCGTGGGGCGCAAGACCGCGAACGTGGTTCTGAACACCGCCTTCGGCGAGCCCACGATCGCCGTGGACACACACATCCTGCGGGTCGCCCATCGACTGAAGCTGGCGCCCGGCAAGACCCCGCTCGAGGTCGAGCTGAAGCTGATGCGCGCGGTGCCGCCCGAGTTCCGCCAGGACGCGCACCACTGGCTGATCCTGCACGGGCGCTACGTCTGCAAGGCGAGGCGCCCCGAGTGCTGGCGCTGTTCGCTGGCCGACCTGTGCCCGCACCGCCCGAAGCCGTCAGCGCCGGCGGCAGCGGGGTCCGGGCGCGCCTGAGCCGCCCGCCGGACCCGCCGCCGAGAGGGATTCTGATACCCTCGGGCGCCGTCACACACCGGTCACGGAACCATGCTCAGCCGACTGATGCCCCGCGAAGGTCGATTCTTCGACCTGTTCAACCAGCACGCCGACCGGATCATCGAAGGCGCCCAGCACCTGGTGGACCTGATGCAGCAGTACGGTGACGCGAGCCTTCGCCAGCAGAAGATCGACGCGATCGACGTGGCCGAGACCTCGGCCGACAAGATCACGCACGAGACGATGTCGCTGCTGCACAAGACCTTCATCACCCCGTTCGACCGGGAGGACATCCACGCGCTGATCTCGCGGATGGACGACATCCTGGACCTGACCCAGGACGTCGCCGAATCGGTGATGCTGTACGACCTGCAGCGCGTCACGCCCGAGGCGATCCAGCTCGCGACGCTGTCGCAGATGTGCTGCGAGCGCGTGAAGGCCGCGGTCGGCATGCTGCAGAACATGGAGAACGCCGAGGCGATCCTGAAGGTCTGCCAGGAGATCGACCAGCTCGAGTCGGACGCCGACCGGGTCATGCGCGCGGCGATGTCCAAGCTGTTTCGCGACGAGTCGGACGTGCGCCAGCTGATCAAGCTCAAGGCGATCTACGAGCTGCTCGAGACCATCACCGATCGCTGCGAGGACGTTGCCAACCTGATCGAGGGCGTCGTGCTGGAGAACGCGTGAGCACGCTCCAGATGAGCGCCTCGGTGCTGGTGTTCCTGGTGGTGCTGGCGCTGGCGTTCGACTTCATGAACGGGTTCCACGACGCCGCGAACTCGATCGCGACGGTGGTCTCGACCGGCGTGCTCAAGCCCTACCAGGCCGTCGTGTGGGCCGCGGTCTTCAACGTGCTGGCGGTGCTGGTCTTCGAGCTGAACGTGGCCGCGACCGTCGGCAAGGGCATCGTCGACCCGTCGGTCGTCGACCACCACGTGATCTTCGGCGCGCTGGTCGGGGCGATCGCGTGGAACGTGATCACCTGGTGGTTCGGCATTCCGTCGAGTTCCTCGCACGCGCTGATCGGCGGCATGATCGGCGCCACGATCGCCAAGGCGGGGACCGGCGCGCTGGTGACCTCGGGCGTCCTGAAGGTGGCGCTGTTCATCGTCGTGTCGCCGGTGCTGGGTTTCACGCTCGGCGCACTGCTGATGCTGGCCGTGTCGTGGGCGTTCTTTCGCGCAGCACCACGCCGCATCGACCGCTGGTTCCGGCGGCTGCAGCTGATCTCCTCGGCGCTGTACAGCCTCGGCCACGGCAGCAACGACGCGCAGAAGACGATGGGCATCATCTGGCTGCTGCTGATCGCGGCCGGCGCGACGAGCCGGGATCACCTGCCATCGTGGGTGATCTGGTCGTGCTACCTGGCGCTGGGCCTGGGCACGATGTTCGGCGG
>CAYGZN010000309.1:0-2281 GCA_964354355.1 uncultured Burkholderiaceae bacterium
GGTGGTGGGCAGAAGGGCGGGCAATCCAGGGGGCGACTGATTTTGTTCTCTCGTGTCAACAGTTCGCTGGTTTCCGTGGCGGAGAGTGAGGGATTCGAACCCCCGGGCCCCTTGCGGGGCCAACGGTTTTCAAGACCGCCGCATTAAACCGCTCTGCCAACTCTCCGGCAAGCCAATGATCGCACAGCGGCGCGCCGCACCGTCGCCGGGGCATGCCGTATCGCGGCAACACCGATCGGGCCCGATGCAGTTCACGCGGGCTCGAACGCGGGCCAGGGCCAGGCCCCGCTCAGCAGCTTCTCGAGCCAGAACACGGCGATCTGCGTCTTGATGTCGGGCAGGCGCCCCGCTCGCAGCTCGTCGACCAGCCACCCCACGGTAGCCCAGTCGACGTCGAGCAGTTCGCCGTGATCCAGCTGGCGGCCCTGAAGCAGCGACAGGCCGCGCGCCACGAAGATGTCGAGCCGCTCGTTCGAGAAGCCGATCGCCGGATGGATCTGCGTCAGGAATCCCCACTCGCGGGCGGTGTAGCCGGTCTCCTCGAGCAATTCGCGCTTGGCGGTCTGCAGCGAGGTCTCGCCGGCGTCGAGCTTTCCGGCGGGAATCTCGACGTACACGCCGCCCATCGAGTAGCGGAACTGGCGTTCGATGAGCACCCGGCCGTCGTCGCCCAGCGCCAGCATTGCCGCGGCACCCGGGTGCTCGACGAACTCGCGGCTGTGTACCGAGCCGTCGGGCAGCCGCGCCGTGTCGTGCCGCAGGCGCAGGAACTTGCCCTCGTAGACCACCTGCGAGGCGACCGTGCTTTCCTCGAGGTGTCGGGTCACGGTGGGCTGCGTCGGGCTTGCACGCCGCGCGCGCTCAGGTCGACAGCGCCTGGCGGATCGCCGCCAGGCACAGGCTCATCAATGGCCCCGGCACGACGCCCAGCAGCAGCACCAGCGCACCGTTGGCCGCCATGACCGCGCTGGCATCCGCGGACGGGGCGATCGGACGGGTGTCGACCGGATCGTCGAAGTAGACGACCTTGACGACCCTCAGGTAGTAGAACGCACCCAGCAGCGAGAGCAGCACGGCCACCACCGCCAGCCAGATCGCACCGGTGTTCACGACCGCCTCGAGCACCGCCAGCTTGGCGTAGAAGCCCACGGTCGGCGGAATGCCGGCCAGCGAGAACATCAGCACCATCATCACCAGCGCCAGCCGCGGGCTGCGCCTGGACAGGCCCTTGAGGTCGTCGATGGACTCGCACTCGAAGCCGGCACGCGCCAGCAGCAGCACCAGCCCGAACGTGCCGAGCGTGGTCAGCACGTAGGCGAGCACGTAGAACATCGAGGCGCTGTAGGCGCCGGCCGCGCTGCGGGCGTCGCCGCCGACGACACCCGAGAGCATCCCCAGCAGCACGAAACCCACCTGCGCGATCGTCGAGTACGCCAGCATCCGCTTGAAGTTGCGCTGCGCGATGGCCACCAGATTGCCCAGCGCCAGCGACAGCACGGCCAGCACGGTCAGCATCTGCTGCCAGTCGGCGGCGACGCTGATCAGGCCCTCGGCGAGCAGCCGGAACGTGATCGCAAAGGCCGCCAGCTTGGGCGCGCCCGCGATCAGCAGCGTGGCCGCAGTCGGCGTGCCCTGGTAGACGTCGGGCACCCACATGTGAAACGGCACGGCACCGAGCTTGAACGCCAGGCCCGCGACGATGAACACGACGCCGAACACCAGCACCGTCTTGTTGGTCTGCGCCAGCGGCAGCGCCTTGGCGATGGCGCCCAGGTCCAGGCTGCCCGTGCCGCCGTACAGCATCGACATGCCGTACAGCAGGAAGCCCGAAGCCAGCGCGCCCAGCACGAAGTACTTCATCGCGGCCTCGGTCGAGACCGGATCGTCGCGCCGCAGGGCGGCCAGCGCGTACAGCGACAGCGACATCAGCTCCAGACCCAGGTAGACCACCAGCAGGTTGCTGGCCGAGATCATCACCATCTGGCCCAGCAGCGCGAACAGCGCCAGAGCGTACAGCTCGCCCCGGTGCATGCCGCGATCGGCCGCATAGGCGCGCACGTAGACGATCGTCGCAGCCACGGCCAGGTACGCGCACAGCTTGAGCACGTGCCCCATCAGGTCCGCCACGTACATCCCGCCGAACGCGTACTGGGCCGGCTGCCCCAACTGCCAGACGGTGGCCACCGCCGGCAGCAGCAGCAGCCCGAGGGCCAGCCGGTCGATCTGCAGGCGCTCGTCCTCGCTGCGCAGCACGTCGGCCAGCAGCACCAGCGATGCCGCG
>CAYGZN010000309.1:2381-4244 GCA_964354355.1 uncultured Burkholderiaceae bacterium
CGCTTGTACATCCACAGCGAGTACGCGGCCCCGAAGATCAGCGTGGTCGCCGCCGCCGCCGCGACCCAGAAGTTGTAGTGGACCGCGCCCAGGATCACCAGGAACTCGCCGACGAAGCCCGAGGTGGCCGGAAGCCCGCTGTTGGCCATCGCGAACAGCATGAACAGCGCCGCGAACCGGGGCATCGTGTTGACGACCCCACCGTAGTCGGTGATCCGGCGCGAGTGCATCCGGTCGTAGAGCACGCCGATGCACAGGAACATGGCGCCCGAGATGAAGCCGTGCGAGATCATCTGCACGATGCCGCCCTGGACGCCCAGCTGGTTGAACATGAAGAAGCCCAGCGTCACGAACCCCATGTGGGCGACAGACGAATAGGCCACCAGCTTCTTCATGTCGGTCTGCACCAGCGCCACCAGGCCGATGTACACCACGGCGATCAGCGACAGCGCGATCATCATGCCCTCGAGCTGGTGGCTGGCGTCCGGCGCGATCGGCAACGACAGCCGCAGGAAGCCGTACGCGCCGAGCTTCAGCATGATTGCCGCCAGCACCACCGAACCCCCGGTGGGCGCCTCGACGTGCGCGTCGGGCAGCCACGTGTGCACCGGCCACATCGGAACCTTGACCGCGAACGCGAGCAGGAAAGCCAGGAAGATCATCACCTGCTCGCCCATCGACAGCGGCAGCTGGTGCCAGTCCAGGATCGCGAACGAGGCCGACTTCAGGTACAGGTAGATGATCGCGACCAGGGTCAGCAGCGAGCCCGCCAGCGTGTACAGGAAGAACTTGAAGGCCGCGTAGACCCGGTTTGGCCCGCCCCAGACGCCGATGATCACGTACATCGGGATCAGCGTCGCCTCGAAGAACACGTAGAACAGCAACCCGTCGAGCGCGCAGAACACGCCGATCATCAGGCCCGACAGGATCAGGAACGAGGCCATGTAGGGCGCCACGCGCTCCTCGATCACCTCCCAGCCGGCGACGATCACGACCACGGTGATGAAGGCGGTCAGCAGCACGAACCAGACCGAGATCCCGTCGACGCCCAGGTGGTAATTGACACCGAAGCGGTCGATCCAGGGCATCTTCTCGACGAACTGCATCGCGCTGGAGGAGGCGTCGAACTTCGTGTAGAGCGGGATCGTGGCCAGCAGCCCGAGCACCGCGCCCGCCAGAGACACGGCACGAACGACCCCGGCGTTGCGGTCGTTGCCGAGCGCCATCACGAACAGGCCGGTCAGGATCGGGATCCAGATCGCGGCGCTCAGAAAGGAAAGCGAGGTATTCATGGTGTGTGCCGGGTCCCGTTGCTCAGCGCTTCACCAGCGGCACGAACCACCAGACCAGGAGTGCGACGCCAACGATCATCGCGATCGCGTAGTGATAGATGTAGCCGGACTGCACGGTGCGGATCACACCCGCGAACCAGCCGACCAGCCGCGCGCTGCCGTTGATCGCCACGCCGTCGATCAGCGCCTGGTCGCCCGCCTTCCACAGCCCGGTGCCGATCGCGCGCGCCCCGCCGGCGAACACGACCTCGTTGATCCGGTCGAGGTAGTACTTGTTGTCCAGCAGCCGGTAAACGCCGCCGAAGGTGTTGCGGATCGCCGCGGGCACGCGCGGATTGACCAGGTAGCCGTACCAGGCAGCCAGAACGCCGGCCAGCGCCAGCCAGAACGGCACGGTCTGCAGCGCGTGCAGGCCCATCGCCGCCCAGCCGTGAAAGTGGGTGGAGAGTTGGGCCATCGCGCCGTGCTTGTCGGACACCGCGATGACGTCCTTGAAGAAGTCGCCGAACAGCATCGGCTGGATCGTGTACAGGCCGATCACCACCGACGGGATCGCCAGCAGCACCAGCGG
>CAYGZN010000310.1:0-4226 GCA_964354355.1 uncultured Burkholderiaceae bacterium
GCGCGCGGGGCGGGGCGGGGTGGTGCGGTGCTCAGGGCCGCGTGTGCGGCGGGTCCTGCAGCCAGCCGTGCGCGAGCGCGCGCACGCGCTCGGCGCCCCCGTCGTGCCACGCATCGAGCAGCGCACGCGACGCGGCCAGCCAGCGGTCGCACCCGTCCTGCGCCGCGCGCCGCAGCGGCAGCGGGTTGCCGTCGCGCCAGTCGCGGTACGCCTGCGGCCAGTCTGCGGCGAACTGGCGCTGCAGTCCGTCCAGCGACGCGAACCAGAAGGGGATGCCGGCACGCGCGTCGCCGTCCAGCAGCGACGGCAGCGTCGTGAGGCAGTCGGCCAGCAGGTCGCGCACCGCACGCGCAACGAGTTCTGCGCGCCGGTCCTGCAGCGACGCCAGCATGACCGCCCACTGCGCACCCAGCAGGCCTGCCGCGCGACGCTCGCCGAGTTCGTGCAGCACCATCACCTCGACGGCCTGGCCGGTCAGCAGCTCCAGGCGCTGCGCGGCATCGCAGGCAGTCGCTCCGGCCGCGCGCGCGGACTCGATCAGCGGGTCGCCGCGGTCACCGGGGTCCGACAGTTCCAGCTTTGTGCCGAGCCAGCGCCGGACGGCGTCGCGTCGCACGACGACGGTGTCGCCCCGGCTCGCCGCCAGCGCGGGGCTCAGGCCGCGCGCGTACTCGGCACCGGCGATGATGACCCGGGCGCCTTCGCACTCGCGCTCGCCGATCTGCTCGGCCAGGAAGAACTGGGCGTGCCCGAACCGCCCGTACCCGGCTCCGTAGAGCAGCCGCTGCGGGCGCAGCACGGTGTTGACCGTGGCCTCGTCGAACGGGTCGACCCCGTCGGGCAGCGGCAGGGAGTCGAAGCCCGGCGGGCCGGCGTCGTCCAGCGATTGCCAATGGCGTTCGCGTGCCGCGATCCACCGGCCCACCGCGGCGCGATCGGGTGCTGCCAGCAACGGCAGGCCGCTCTCCCAGCGGAAAAACTCCCGCATCTGCAGCAGGTACGTGCACAGCGACAGATCCTGCGCGTGGTGCGCGTCCGCGCGGTCGCAGTTGCGCTGGACGGCATCGATCAGTGCGGCGCGGGCCGGCTCGGCGCCGGCGCGCTCGGCACGTCCGGCGCATTCGACGCGGACCCGCTCGGCGTCGGCCGCTGCGCTCACGCCCGGGTCGCGCGCAGGGCGTTCAGTCGACATAGCGGCGCGCCGCGCGCCGCCGGCCCGGTTTGGACTTCTGGATCACCACACCGCGCACCGGCTCCAGGCTCGGCAGCGATGCATCCGGAAAGGCCGGGTTCAGCGCCGCCAGCCGCCAGCCGTCGGTGGCGCGGACCAGTTGCCGGAAGATCCACTCGTCGTGCCACCACGCCAGCACGAACGATCCGTCGGTGGCCAACCCTTCGGGCTCGATGACGATCACGTCGCCCGGCTCGAACTCGGGCAGCATCGAGTCGCCCAGCACCATCAGCGCAAACGGCTCGGCCGATGCACAGGCCAGGGCCGGTTCGTCGGCCGCCGGTGCAGCCGACCGGATCGGGATGACCGGCCGGCCCACGTCAGATGTACAGCTGGATGTCGGCTTCGCCGGCAAATCCGAGAAAGGTCGCGGCCCCGCCGTAGTCGATCCCGTCGATGAAATCGCTGCGCTGGAAGTCGAACAGGTCGACGGTCATCTGGCAGGCGATGAACTTGACCTCCGCCTCCAGGCACAGCGAGCGCAGTTCCTCGACGGACGCGACACCCTTGGACTTCATTTTCTTTTTCATCATCGCCGTGGCCATCGCCTCCACACCGGGCAGCGCCTGGACCAGCACCGGCATCGGCATGGGCATCGGCATCGCCGGGTTGCCCAGCGGGCTGATCCGGATGCCGCTCAGGTCCTTGCGCAGCAGCTGCAGCCCGTAGAACGTGCAGAAGACCTGCACCTCGTAGCCCAGCGCGGCGGCCGTCGAGGACAGGATCAGCGGGGGGTAGGCCCAGTCGAGCGTGCCCTTGGTGGCGATGATCGCCATCTTCTTCGCGGTCATGGCCGGCTACTTCTTCTGCAGGAAGAACACGTAGCCGCCGCCGTCCTGGGCGGACGACAGCAGCGAATTGCCGGTCTGCTTGGCGAACGCCTCCATGTCCTTGACCGAGCCGGAGTCGGTCGAGACGACGCGCAGGACCTGGCCGGAGGCCATGTCGTTCAGGGCTTTCTTGGTCTTGATGATCGGCAGCGGGCAGTTCAGCCCGCGTGCATCGAGGTCCTTGTCGAAATTCATCGCGTGTCTCCTTCAGGAATCACAAATGGGTGCGCACGAACGGGGCGCGCACGAGCGCAGTGAGCTCGGCCGGCTCTGGCCGTGCGTGCCGCCGGCCGGCTCGCAGGTTGTACCGCCCGGGTTGCGTCGCCGTCTATACCCGCAAGGGGGAGGGGTCCCCGCCAAGCCTGCTCGCGGGCGCGGCCGCCGCACGTCAGTATCCGCCCTTGCCGAACGGCTTGGGCAGGCCGGCGATGCGGCACGCCTGACGGCCCGGCTGCGTCGGGAACAGGTCGTAGAGCTCCTTCTTCCAGTCGCGCCCCGGAAAGCGCTCGTCGAAGTCCTTGACCAGGTTGCGGAAGTTCGGGATCTGCCCCTGGTCGCGGAACATCTCGCGCAGCGCCTCGATGACCTGCCAGTGGCTGTCGGACAGTTCGAGGCCCTCGCTGGCCGCGATCGCCAGCGCGGCTTCGCGGCTGTAGTCGGCCTCGAGCAGGAATCCCTCGTCGTCGGCCTCGACCTCGGTGCCGCGGATCGTGTACCCCATTTCCGAGTCCTCGCGAAGTCAGAACTTCCAGGCGTACGACACGCCCAGCAGCTGCTCCGACAGCCAGATGTTCGCTTCGCCGCCACCGAGGTTGGGCGGGATCGATCCGCTGCCGTTGACGGTCTTCTTCAGCATGTAGGCATACGCGAACGTCAGTTCGTTGCCGCCGGCCAGCACCCACGTGCCGCCCAGCGTCAGGTGCGTCTCGACCGTACCCGGGGCCAGGATGTTGAAGAACGTCTGGCTCGACGGAATCGGCTGGCTGCCGTAGCTGACGCCGGCGCGCAGCGTCGTGCTGGGGTTCATCTCCCAGGCGGCGCCGAACTTGTAGACCGTCATGTCCTTCCAGCCGAATCCCGGGCCGTTGGTGGAGCCCAGCTGCTGTCCGGCGAACAACGAGTTGATCGGATTGCCGACCGCGGGCACGCCGCTGTAGTCGATCCACTGCACGTCCGCGGCCAGCGTCCAGCCGGGCGCCGGTCGCGCCGCCACGCCCACGCCGTAGTTGGCCGGGATGTCGAAGTCGCCCTGGTCGGCGAACAGCCCGGCGTAGCGGTCGAACCGGCTCATCCTGGTCTTGGACTGGTAGGTCGCACCGGCCGTGAACACGTCGCCGAACTTGCCGGTCCAGCCGAGCCGCAGCCCGTAGCCGGTCGATCCGGCGTACCCGTTGTTGGTCAGATTGGCGGGGTCGGCGGAAAATCCGAATGCGCCGAACGGCTCCAGCCCGGTGGCCTTGAAGCGCTGGTAGGCGAGGTTCAGCGACACCCCCAGCGACTGCTCCGGCGTGACCTTGTAGGCGAGCGTCGGCGCCACGAACAGCTGGCTCAGGTCGACGCCGGCCGGGTTGCTGCCGCCGAGCCGCGCGAACGGCGAGGCGTTGTACTGGGTGTTCATCCCGCCGTTGCCGAAGACCGCGATGCCCGCCGAGAACTTGTCGTTGATCGTGCGGTTGTAGCCGAACTCGGGAATGAAGAAGTTGCTCTTGCCGTTGCCGCTGTACGTGCCGTTGAGCGACGGAATGCCGAACGGCGGGATGCCGCCGTTGCCGACGATCTCGGCGCCCCGGCTGGGGTGGAACCAGTCCAGGCCGAGATCGACCCGGTCCCCGACGAACGCGATCCCGGCCGGGTTGGTGGCTGCGGCCAGCGCGTCCTGCGGCAGCGCGATCCCCACCCCGGCCATGCCCTTGGCCTTCATGCCGTAGCCGTGCGCGAAGTAGCCGTTGGTGGCGAACGCCAGCGATGGTGCAAGAACGCCTGCCAGCAGGGCTGCGACGTGCCGCCCCGTGGTGCGCCGCGGTGCTCGTTTCATGGCCTGTCCCCCTGAGTCGTGGTCTTGTGATGCGTCGGGGCGCCCCGGCGGCCCGCCTGCAGCGATCTTGTGGGGCCACGGCAGGGGCGTCTATTACCCTGAGGACGAGGTCGACGTAGCCTGTTTGGGG
>CAYGZN010000311.1:0-4221 GCA_964354355.1 uncultured Burkholderiaceae bacterium
CAATTCCGCCTTCACACGGCAGGGGTCACTGGTTCGATCCCAGTACCGCCCACCACCACAATCAACGCTTACCGGGCCTGTGTCGACTCGGGTGCCAAGGCGGTGCAAGGCGAGCGGTCGCACACCGGGTCGGCGACGTGCGGGCTCAGCCTGGTCCGATCAATCCAGCCCCAGCTTGATGCGCCGCGCCACCTCGCCCCACTTGTTCGAGTCGGCTGCCAGCACGGCCGCCGCCTGTGCCGGCGTGCTGCCGACGACCACCTGGTCGTTGGCGCGCAGTTTCTCGGTCACGTCGGGCGTCTTCAGCGCGTCGACGAAGGCCTGGCGGAACGGGTCGACGATGGGTTGCGGCGTGCCGCGCGGCGCGAACATCACCAATGCGAAGTTGGCCTCGTAGCCGGTGACACCCGCTTCGGACATGGTCGGCACGTCGGGCAACGTCGGCGAGCGGGCATTGCCCGACACCGCCAGCGCCACCAGCCTGCCGCTGCGCACGTGCGGCAGCACGGTCGGCCCGGCCAGCAGCCCGCAGGGCACCTGGTTGCCGAGGACATCCTGCGTTGCCGGCGCCGGGCCCTTGTAGGGCACGTGCGCCATCTCGAAGCCGGCCATCGACTGCAGCAGTTCCATCGACAGGTGGCCAGGCACCCCCGCGCCGCCGGAGGCATAGTTCAGCTTCTCGGCCTGGGCCTTGGCGATCAGTTCCTTGAGCGTCTTGACGCCGAGCGCCGGGTTGCAGACCAGCGTCTGGCTGAACAGTGTGCCGATGGTCACCGGCTGCAGGTCCTCGACCTTGAAGCCGAGTTGCTTGTAGACATGCGGATTGACGGTGACCAGCGTGTCGGTGCCCCACAGCCACGTGTAGCCATCGGGTGCGGCGCGGGCCACCTCGGCGCTGCCCACGTTGCCGCCTGCGCCCGGCTTGTAGTCGATGACGATCGGCTGCTTCAGCGTCAACTGCATCTTCTCGGCCGCCAGGCGAATGACGATGTCGCTGGGCCCGCCAGGCGGGAACGGCAGCACCACGCGCACCGGCCGGGTCGGCCAGGCGGGCTGTGCCTGGGCAATCGGCAGGCTGCCCAGCAGGGCGATGGCGAGAACGAGCAGGCGACGGCAACTCATGACGTATGTTTCCTTCGGCCTGTTGGACGACCGGGTCGGGAAACGCCAGTGTAGCCGGCCGGCCGCACCACTCGGAGCTGCCCGCGTTCCGGTAACGTTTCGCAGCGAGCCCCCACCCGGCGACCCTGGCGGATACCGCGCGCACGCCGCTGGCGGCATGCCGCCATCGATACGGGGCCTTGCCCTTGCAAGCCCACTGGACCGCGGCGTCGGCGCGTTCGAACCACGAGCAGTCAATCCGCTGAACTGCCCAGCCGCGCGGGACGACCGGCGCAGGTGCAACCATCGCGGCACCTCGATCGGTGGAACGCCAAGCCGGCTCGGGACGCGCCGCGCCGATCGACGGCGAACGGGATGCTGCCATTCGCCCCGCATGGGGGTCGTCACGAGCCAGACGGGCTCGTATCGTGCTCGGCGTCGGGGATTCGATCGCGGTCGCCATGGGTCGGATGCCGGTTCGTTCCACGCCGTGGCTGCCGCGTGCGCGTGGGGGCGCGTGGGGGCGCGCGGGTCGCGTGCGCGTTCGGTGCCGCGCTTGGCCAGGCGCCGTCGCGGGATGGCGCGAGCACGGGCGCACGGGCCGGCGGCGGCGAAGTCCTTGCGTCGGCGATCCCCGGATCGGGAGGGACGAGCAACGCTGCGCGGCACTTTGCTGCCATTGCGGTTTCGTCGAGTACGCTCGAGTACGGCTTTTCCTTCCGCTTTCCGTCCCGCAAGCAGGCCGAGGAGGCGGCGCTGACCTACGGCCACGGCAATGCGACGAAGCCGCGAGACTGCAAGATCGGTATTGGGTTCTGGAACACGTGCGGCAGCCTCGCGATCGAACCGGAGTCGAGCAAGGGCAAGGGGGACGGGGCCTGGGGGACCGCGTGGGACGCCAGTCGGGAATCGGCGCGCAACAAGGCGCTGGCGTCGTGCGTGAAATCGGGCGGCGCAAACTGCAAGACGGCCGTTACGTTCTGCGCGTCGCAATAGCCCGGGTCAGGGCATTCGAAGGTCCGTGCGCCCACGCGATCGCGGCGCCTGCAAGGGCGCCCCCTTCACAGCCCGAAATCAACGAACCGGACCCAGCGCACGTCTGGCGCTGCATCCTGGCCTCGTGATCGTGGGTGTCATCGACGACGAGGGATCCGCCTTGGGTCCACGTCCGGGTCTTCGCCCCAACTCGCCGCAGTTCAACGTCCATCCTGCCTATCATGACAGGCTTGACACGTTAAGACAGTTGTCTCAAACTGCGCGCATGCAGTTGACCAGTTCGCGGGATCGAGGCGCCCGACACACCCCCGGGGTTCGCCGGGAGCCGGGCGTCATGGCGCCCGCTGTGCCCGCCACCCCCGACGCCCGGGACCGGATGCTCGACGTGGCCGAACGCCTGTTCGCGGAGATCGGCATCGAAAAGGTGTCGATCCGCGAGATCGTCCGCGGCAGCGGGCAGCGCAACGTGTCGGCCGCGCAGTACCACTTCGGCTCGCGTGACGCGCTGATCGCCGCGCTGGTCGAGCGCCGCATGCGTGTGATCGACGCAATGCGCCACCAGCGACTCGACGCACTCGAGGCCGCGGGCGCAGCCGGTGTGCGCGACATCCTGCTGGCGTCGATCGAGACCCTGGCCGACGCCGTGCGCGGCCACGCCTGGGGCCCCTCCTTCGTACAGGTCTCGGCGCAGGCGCTGGCCAGCCCGCAGGTGGAGCTGGCGCGGCGCCTGCCGCGCGACGCAACGAGCGGCCTGTCGCGCGTGAAGCGGTTGCTGCGCGTGCGGCTGCCGGAGCTTCCGCCCACTGTATTCGACGAGCGCCAGCGGATCGCGAACCAGCAGGTGACCTACAGCGTCGCGGACTGGGTCCGCGCGCACGGTCCCGTGCGGCCGGGCAACGCGGCGGCCTTCGACATCATGGTCCGCGACACCGCCGACTTCCTGGCGGGCGGCCTGTCCGCGCCGGTCGGCTCGCCGGCCCGCGGCGGCACATTCCCCTACGGAGCCTCACGATGAGCACGTCCGAACCGGTCGCAGGCGCGGCGGCAGCACCCGCTGCCCGAGCGCCCCGCAGCGAACACTTCCTGGTCAGCGGCGAAGGCATCGAGCCGGTGGCCGAGGGCGTCTGGATCCTGAAGGGCCAGGGCAATTCCCTGGTGGTCGACACCGACGCCGGGCTGGTGGTCGTCGACGCAGGCCCCGGCGGCCGCGTGACGGCCGGCATGATCGGCGCACTGCGCACGGCAACCGACGCACCGGTGCACGCGATCTGCCACAGCCACGGCCACCTGGGCTACAACGGCGGCGTCCCGCTGTGGCTCGAGCACGCGCGTTCGCGCGGCGAGCCGGCGCCCAGGCTGGTGGCCCACGCGAACCTGCCGAAACGTCAGGCGCGCTACCGCGAGACCATGCCGCTGCAGGAGCGGATGGCCGAGCTGCAGTTCCGCCGCGACCCGCTCGCGATGAGTGGCAAGCTGGCGGTGCACCCGCCGACCGAGACCTTCGACGACCGGCTCGTGATGGGCGATCCGCGGGGCCGCCACGCCGTGCTGCTCGCCGCACCGTCGGAGACCGACGACGCGATCGCGGTCTGGCACCCGGCCACGCGCATCCTGTACGGCGGGCCCGCGGTCATCGATTCGATTCCGAACGTCGGCACGCCGTTTCGAACGATGCGCGACCCGGTCCGTTGGGCCGATACGCTCGAGCGCCTGGCCTCGCTGCATCCGCGTGCGGTCATCCGCGAGTTCGGACCCCGCATCGAGGGCGCGGACGACGTGCAGCGCGTGCTGGCGCTGACTGCGCGGGCGCTTCGCTGGGTCCGCGCCGAGGTCGTGCGGATGATGAACGAGGGCATGGCCGAGGCGGCGATCCTGGCCGGGCTGCGTTTTCCGCCCGAGCTGTTCGACACACCGTGGATGGAGCCCACCTACGGCGACCCGCACTGGATCGCCCGCGACGTCTGGCGCAGCGAGAACGGCTGGTGGGACCGCAACCCCACGACGCTGCACCCGTCGGCGCCGGTCGATGTCGGCCGCGCGATCGCCGAGGCGATCACCGACAAACCCGCAGTGCTCGCGAACGCGCGCCGCCTCGCCGAGTCGGGCGATACACAACTCGCGCTG
>CAYGZN010000312.1:0-4205 GCA_964354355.1 uncultured Burkholderiaceae bacterium
GTCGATTCGGCGGCCGACCGCGAGCGGCTCGCCGCCGCGATCCGCGAAGAGGGCTATCCGGTCGCCGGCTGCGCCGCGCCGATCCGGCGGGCGAGCGCCAGGGTCGCCGGATCCAGGTCGGCTGCCTGTGCGGCGTCGCCTGCCAGCAGGGCCTCGACGGAACGGGCCAGCACCTTGCCCAGTTCGACGCCGAACTGGTCGAACGGGTTGATGCGCAACACGACGCTCGCCGTGTACGTGGCGTGTTCGTACGCGGCCAGCAGCGCGCCCAGCGCGCGTGCGTCGAGCTGCTCGACGACCATCACCGTGCTCGGGCGATTGCCCGGGAAGGCCCGATGCGGGTCGCCGCGTGCGTCGTCCCGGCCGAGCGCGAGCGCTGCGCTTTGCGCGAGACAGTTCGCGACCAGGATCCGGTGCCGGTCGTCGCCGGGCTCCGCCGGGGGCGTCGCGCTGCGCCCTGCCACGATGAAGTCGACCGGGACGACGTCGGGCCCCTGGTGCAGCTGCTGGAAGAACGAGTGCTGGGCGTTGGTGCCCGAGGTGCCCCAGACGATCGGCGCGGTCGGCCACGGGGTGAAGCCGCCGTCGAGCGACGCCGACTTGCCGTTGCTCTCCATGACGAGCTGCTGCAGGTACGCGGGCAGCAGCCGCAGCCGCTCCGCGTAGGGAATCACGGCCTGCGTGGCAAGCCCCAGGAAGCTGCGGTTCCACACCGACAGCAGGCCCATCCGCGCGGGCAGGTTGGACTCGAGCGGCGTGTCGCGGAAGTGGCGGTCGATCTCGGCGGCGCCGTCGAGCAGCGCGTCGAACGTCGCCGGCCCGCACGCCGCGGCGACGCCCAGCCCGACCGTCGACCACAGCGAATAGCGGCCGCCGACCCAGTCCCAGAACTCGAGCACGTTCTCGGCGGGAATGCCCCAGTCCAGCGCCACAGCCGGCGCGGCGGTGATGCCGATCAGCTGGCGCCCCAGCGCATCGGGCGGGCAGCCGGCGGTCCGCAGCCACGCGCGTGCGGCCTGTGCGTTGGCCAGCGTCTCGCGCGTCGTGAAGGTCTTGGAGACGACCGCGAACGCGGTCTGCGCCGGTGACAGGCCCGCCAGCGCCTGCGCGAGGTCGTCGGGGTCGACGTTCGCGACGAATCGCACGTCGAGCGGCCGGCTCGGGTCGCGCCCGGGGCTCAGCGCATCGCACACCAGTCGCGGGCCGAGGTCAGAGCCGCCGATCCCGATGCACACGAGCGCGCGGATCGGCGTGCCGCGCCAGCCGGTCCACCGGCCGTCGCGCAGCCGGGACGCCATCGTGCGCAGCCGCGCACGCTGCGTGGCGACGGCCGCGGCGATCGCGGCGTCGCCCCCGACGCCCCGCAGCGCCGGGTGCAGCGCCGGTCGGTGCTCGGTGGGATTGACGATCGCCCCGGCGAACAGCGCACTGCGCGCCGCGTCGAAGCCGCTGGCGCGGGCCCACGCGAGCAGCAGGCGCAGCGCGTCGTCGTCGATGCGCTGGCGGGCGAAGTCCGCGTGCAGCGGGCCGGCCTGCAGGCCGTAGCGGGCCGGCCGACCGGGGTCGTCCGACAGCAGCGTGCGCAGGTGCGTCGCGCCCAGGCGGGCGGCGGCGCTGCGCAGGTCGTCCTCGATCGTGCGGGTCGGGTTGGTCGCGGTCGGCCCGGTCGCGGTCGCGTTCGTCGCGATCGGGTCGGTCGGGGCCGGATCGGACGGCGACGCAGGGGCGGGAGGGCTTGCGGGGGCGGCGGGTGTCATGTCCGAAAATGGCGAGCGGCGGGTGCCCTCGCCGCCGATAATGGGCACATGCAAGCGATGCTGCCACAAAAGCTCGACGAAGCCGTCTGCTACGAGATGCTGCGCGCGCGCGATGCGCGGTTCGACGGCCGTTTCTTCGTCGGCGTGTCCAGCACGAGGATCTACTGCCGGCCGGTCTGTTCCGCGCGCACCCCTCGGCGCGAGAACTGCAGCTTCTTCGGGACCGCCGCGGCCGCCGAGCATCGCGGTTTTCGACCCTGCCTGCGTTGCCGGCCCGAACTCGCCCCGGGTTATGCCAGCCTGGACGCGGCGGCCGGCCTGGTGCAGGCGGCCGCGTCGATGATCGAGGAGGGTGCGCTGGACCAGGCCGACGTTGCGTCGCTGGCGGCGCGCATCGGCGTCAGCGATCGGCACCTGCGGCGTCTGTTCGACGCGCACTTCGGCGTGTCGCCGAACGAGTATGCGCGCACGCAGCGCCTGCTGCTCGCCAAGCGGCTGCTGACCGACACGCGCCTGCCGGTGACCGACGTCGCGCTGGCATCGGGGTTCGCAAGCGTGCGGCGGTTCAACGACTGCTTCGCGCGCAGCTACCGGATGAGCCCGACGGCGCTGCGCCGCGAACGCGATGCGGGCGGCCCGGGCGAGGGCGCACGCGCGGCGGCCGGTGCCGAGTCGGTGCTGGCGTTCCGTCTGGCCTTCCGGCCGCCGTACGACTGGGATTCGATGACCGCCTTCCTGGCGGCACGCACGATCGACGGCGTCGAGTCGGTCGAGGCGCCTGCGCGCGGCCAGCGCCGGGTCTACCGACGCGTCTTGCGCGCGCGCGGCGGGCGGCTCGGTTGGATCGAGGTGGCGGGTCCGGGCCGCGCACGGGATGCCGGCGTGCTGACGGTGCGGATCGACCCGGCGCTGGTCGGCGCGATCCCGTCGGTGCTCGGGGGCGTGCGCCGCGCGTTCGACCTGTCCTGCCGACCCGACGAGGTCGCGCAGGCGCTGGGCGAGCTGGCGCGCGCGCGGCCCGGCCTGCGCCTGCCGGGGACCTTCGACGGCTACGAGCTCGCCGTTCGCGCGGTGCTCGGCCAGCAGATCACCGTGAAGGCGGCCCGCACGCTGGCCGCCCGGTTCGTCGGCGCGTTCGGCGAGGCCGTTGCCAGCCCGTGGCCCGCGCTGTCGCACGCATTCCCGTCGGCCGCGCAGATCGCCGGCCAGGACCCGGCAGCGATCGCCTCGCTCGGCATCGTCGGGCAGCGCGCGCGCACGATCGTCGCGCTGGCGCAGGCCTTTGCCGACGGTGCGCTCGACTGCGCGCCCGGGGTCGATCCGCTGGCGTTCGTCGAGCGCCTGCAGCAGGTGCCCGGGGTCGGCCCGTGGACCGCGCAGTACGTGGCGATGCGCGTGCTCGGCTGGCCCGACGCCTTCCCGGCAGCCGATGTCGGACTGATGCGCGCGTTGGGCGTTGACACCGCGCGCCGCGCCGAGGCCGCCGCCGAGCGCTGGCGACCGTGGCGCTCGTATGCCGTGATCCACCTGTGGATGGGGCTCGCCGAGCCCGGGGAGAAACCGCAATGACCCAGAACGCAGTCGACCGGAACGCAGCGAGCCGGACCTCGACCGTCGGCAGGACCCGCGCCGCGACTCGTGTCGAGCCCCGCATCGAGACCCACGTCGAGCCCGGCACCGAGACCCGCTACACGCTGTGGGCGAGCCCGCTCGGCGAGATCCTGCTGACGTTCGACGCGGACCCAGGCGCTGCGGCTTCGCAGCGCCTGACCGGTCTGTACTTCGACGGCCAGAAGGACCGCCCGCCGGTTGCGCCGCACTGGCGACGCGCCGGGGACGACCCGCTCGCGCGGCGCGTCGTCGCGCAGCTCGAGCGCTACTTCGGATCGGGCGACGCGGGTTTCGACGTTCCAGTGGGCCTGGCCGGGACCGCCTTCCAGCAGCGCGTGTGGCAGGCCCTGTGCGCCATCGCGCCGGGGGACACGGTGACCTACGGCGAACTGGCACGGCGCATCGGGGCGCCGCGGGCCGTGCGGGCGGTCGGGGCCGCGATCGGGCGCAACCCGGTCTCGATCATCGTGCCGTGCCACCGGGTCGTGGGCCACGACGGCTCCCTGACCGGCTACGCGGGCGGCCTCGCGCGCAAGCGGCACCTGCTGCGGCACGAGGGCGTCGCTTGAGGTCCCGCACTGTCGGTCGGGCTGCTCAGGCCGCGTCGCGCACCGGTCGCGACGCCAGGAAGGCGCTGAGCACGCGCTCGGTGTGGGTGCGGCCGGCGCGCGCCAGTGCCAGCGGCGGGCCGGCCGCGACCAGCCTGCCGCCGCCGTCGCCGCCCTCGGGACCCAGGTCGATGATCCAGTCGGCCTCGGCCCAGATGTCGACGTCGTGCTCGATGACGACCAGCGTGTTGCCCGCGTCGACCAGCCGGTGCAGCACGCGGATCAGCTT
>CAYGZN010000313.1:0-4196 GCA_964354355.1 uncultured Burkholderiaceae bacterium
CCGGCCGTTCCCGTGCCGATAGTATCCAAACCGAAAGCATCCGTCGCCGATGCGGCCGCAGAACACCCGACCCGACCCGATGCCGGCCTCGAGCCCGCCCGCGGCGTTCGACCACGCGGCGATCGCGGTGCGCGACCGCATGGACGCGGCGTTTGCGGCCTTCGCCCGGCTGGGGTTCGCGCCGACGCCGCGCGGGCATCACACGCTGGGCTCGATCAACCACCTGATCGTGCTGGGCACGACCTACGTGGAGCTGATCGGATTCCCGCCCGGCCAGGCCGACGTCAGGCCCGAGCTGCGCGACGCGCCGATCGGCCTGAACGGCCTGGTGTTGCGCAGCATCGACGCCGACGCCACGCACGCGGCGGCGCGCGCGCGCGGCGCGCCGGTGACGGCGGTGCAGTCGTTCAGCCGCCCGGTCGACGCCGACGGCGTGTCGCGCGACGCGCGGTTTCGCACGGTGCGCACCGCCCCGGGCGCGAGCCCGTCGGGCCGGCTGTACTTCTGCGAGCACCTGACGCCGGAACTGGTCTGGCGGCCCGAGTGGCAGGATCATCCGAACGGCGCGCTGGAGCTGGTCGGCGCGCAGGTGCGCGTGCCCGACGTCGCCGCCGAGGCGGCGCTGTACCGAGCGCTGCTCGGCGCCGGTGCGGTCGCGCACGTGCCGGGCGGCTTCGACGTGACGGTGCCGCCGGTCACGATCGCCGTGCGTGCCGGGGCGCAGCCGGCGATGATCGGGCTGACGCTGCAGGTGTCGGACCCGCAACGCGTGCACCGGTGGCTGGTGCGGACCGGGGTCGGCTGCACCCGCGACGGTGACTCGGTCGTGGTCCCGCCGGACGAGGCGTTCGGCGTGTCGTTTCGATTCGGGCCCGCACCGGCCGCGCCCGCCGGGTCCGCACCGCCATAATCAGGGCCGATGGCGGTCGACCGAAGGCCGCGAGGAGACTCCCGATGTTCAGCTTCGATCCCTATTCGCCGGCCGTCGACGCCGATCCGTTCCCGTTCTACCGGACGCTGCGCGACGCGTATCCGTGCTTCTGGAGCGAGGAAGGCGGGTTGTGGGTGCTGTCGCGCTACGAGGACATCGTCACGGCGCTCAACGACTGGCAGACCTACTCGTCGGCACGGGGCAACCTGCTGACCGAGTTGCCGAACCGCGCCGGCGCCACGCTGGGGACCACCGACCCGCCGCGGCACGACCGGCTGCGCGGGCTGATCCAGCACGCGTTCATGAAGCGCAACCTGGAGACGCTGGCCGAGCCGATCCGCTCGATCGCGCGCGAGGCGCTCGCGCCGTTGCGCGGCGCGCCGCAGTTCGACTTCATCGAGGCCTTCTCGTCGGTGTTCACCGCGCGCGTGCTGTTCGCAGCGCTCGGGCTGCCGCCGGGCGACGAGGCGGTGGTGCGCGAGAAGGCCGTGCTGATGGTGCAGTCCGATGCGGCGACCCGCAGCAAGGGCCCGCAGCACCTGGCCGCCTACAACTGGATGACCGACTACGCCGCGAAGGTGATCGCCGAGCGCCGCGCCCACCCGCACAACGACCTGATCTCGCACTTCAGCACGGCCGAGATCGACGGCGACCGCCTGGACGAGCGCGAGGTGCTGCTGACGACGACGACGCTGATCATGGCCGGCGTCGAATCGCTCGGCGGCTTCATGGCGATGTTCGCGCTGAACCTGGCCGACCACCCCGAGGCGCGGCGCGCGTGCGCGGCGAACCCGGCGCTGATCCCCGACGCGATCGAGGAGTCGCTGCGCTTCAACACGTCGGCGCAGCGCTTCAAGCGCACGCTGACGCGCGACACCGAACTGCACGGCCAGCGCATGCGCGAGGGCGACGCCGTGTGCCTGGCCTACGGATCCGGCAACCGCGACGAGCGCCGGTTCCCCAACCCGGACGTCTACGACATCGCCCGCAAGCCGCGCGGGCACCTGGGTTTCGGCGGCGGTGTGCACGCGTGCCTGGGCACGGCGATCGCCCGGCTGGCGGTGCGCATCGCGTTCGAGGAGTTCCTCGCGGCCATCCCCGAATTCCGCCGGCTGGCGTCGGCGCTGCCATGGGTGCCGTCGTCGAACTTCCGCAGCCCGCTGCGGCTGGAACTGGCCGCGTCGTGAGCGGCCGGGTGCCGGCGCGTCCCTGACCCACACCGATCGGGAGCAGTCGATGTCCAATCGAATCGTCGTCGTAGGCGCCGGCCAGGCCGGCCTGCAGACCGCCGAGGCGCTGCGCAGCGGCGGTTTCGCCGGCGAGCTGACGCTGCTGGGCGACGAGCCCTACGCGCCGTACCACCGCCCGCCGCTGTCCAAGGCCTGGCTGGCCGGCGAGCTCGATGCCGCGCAGCTGGCGATGCGCGCGCCCGAGGCGCTGACGCGCAAGGGGATCACGCTGCGCGCCGGCACGCGCGTGGCGGCGCTCGACCTGGCTGCGCGCACCGTCACGCTCGCCGACGGCAGCGCGCTGTCCTACGACGGCCTGGCGCTCGCCACCGGCGCGCTGGCGCGCCCGCTGCCGGTGCCCGGCGGTGACGCCGAGGGCGTGCACGCGCTGCGCACCCGCGACGACGCGACGGCGATCGCTGCGGGGCTCGATGCGTGCGCGGCCAGCGGCCGCCCGGTGGTCGTCGTGGGCGGGGGCTTCATCGGCCTGGAGGTCGCTGCGACCGCCCGCAAGCGCGGGCTGCCGGTCACCGTGCTCGAATCCGCGCCGCGCCTGCTGGGCCGCGTGCTGGCGGCCTCGATGTCCGACTGGTACGCGCAGCTGCACGCGGGGCACGGTGTGCAGCTGGAGCTCGGTGCGCAGCTGGCATCGATCCGCCTCGAGGCGGGTCGCGCGGTGGCGGTCACGATGGCCGATGGCCGGCAGGTCCCCGCGGGCCTGGTCGTGGTGGGCATCGGCGTGCTGGCCAACGATGGGCTGGCGCGCGCGGCCGGTATCGTCTGCGACCGCGGCATCGTCGTGGACGCCTGCGCGCGCACCTCGGCCCCGGGTGTCGTCGCCGCCGGCGACTGCACCGCGCGGCGGCTCCCCGACGGCAGCCTGCTGCGGCTCGAATCGGTGCAGAACGCGGTCGAGCAGGGCCGCTGCGCGGCGGCGGCCCTGCTGGGGCAGGAGCGCCCGTTCGTTGCGGCGCCGTGGTTCTGGTCCGACCAGTACGACACCAAGCTGCAGATGGCGGGCCTGTCGGCCGGTTCCGACGGATGGGTCGTGCGCGGCGACATGCAGGCCGGGCACTTCTCGGTGTATCACTTCCGAGGTGCCGCGCTGATCGCGGTCGACTCGGTCAACGCCGGGAAGGATCACCTGCTTGCGCGCAAGCTGCTCGAGGCCCGGGTGTCGCCGACCCGCGAGCAGGCGGGCGACCCCGCCTTCGACCTGGCCGCGCTGCTGAAGGCCTGAGTACCGGCGGCCCGCACGGGTCGCCGCCCGACGCAGCCCGCCCGCGACCCGGGCCCGTCAGCCGTCGCGCGCCAGCTGCCGGTCCAGCTGGTGCAGCACGCGGTAGCAGGGCAGCACCTGCGCGACGCTCGCGTTGGGCTCGCGGCCCTCGCGGATCGCCGCGAAGAACTCGCGGTCCTGCAACTCGATGCCGTTGAGCGACACGTCGACGTTCGACACGTCGATCTTCTGGTCCTTGCCGTCGAACAGGTCGTCGTAGCGTGCGATGTAGGTGCCGGTGTCGCCGATGTAGCGAAAGAACGTGCCCAGCGGGCCGTCGTTGTTGAAGCTCAGCGACAGCGTGCAGATCGCCCCGGTGCTGCTCTTGAGCTGGATGCTCATGTCCATCGCGATGCCCAGCACCGGGTGGATCGGGCCCTGCACGGCGTGGGCCTGGACGATCTCGCCGCCGCTCTGGTAAGCGAACAGGTCGACGGTGTGGGCGGCGTGGTGCCACAGCAGGTGGTCGGTCCAGCTGCGCGGCTGGCCCAGCGCGTTCATGTTGGTGCGCCGGAAGAAGTAGGTCTGCACGTCCATCTGCTGGATCGCGTACGCGCCGGCCGCGATGCGGCGGCGAACCCACTGGTGGCTCGGGTTGAAGCGCCGCGTGTGGCCGCACATCGCCACCCGCCCGGTCCTGGCCTGCAGGTCCACGACGGCCTGCGCATCGGCCAGGCTGTCGGCCAGCGGAATCTCGACCTGCACGTGCTTGCCGGCCTTCAGGCACGCGATCGCCTGCGACGCGTGCAGCTGCGTC
>CAYGZN010000314.1:0-4175 GCA_964354355.1 uncultured Burkholderiaceae bacterium
ACGGCTGGAGCTCGACGGCGAGCGGGTCGTGCGTGAGGAGCGCCTGCTCGAGGGGCTCGGCGAGCGCATCCGCGATGTGCGCCAAGGACCCGACGGCCTGATCTACCTGCTGACCGACAGCGCGGACGGTCGCATCCTGCGTCTGGTGCCCTGAGCGCGGGCTCAGGGTCCGCCGCTGCCCGCGGGGGGCTCGTACAGCCGCGTGTCGATCTCGTTGAACAATGCGCCGTCCTCGGGGTCGTGTGCATCGGGGTCGTGCGCATCACGGTCCTGCGGGCCGGCGTCGTGCGACGCGTCGGTGTCCACGAACGGGCCGGTGCCGCTGTGTTCGGCGCGCGATGCCGGCACGAACCCGCCGGTGCGCACGTCGAACACGTGCACCTCGCCGTCCTCGATCACGTAGTGCCAGCCGTGCAGCGTCAGCTGGCGCGCCTCGACGCGGCTGCGCACCATCGGGTAGCCCATCAGCCGCTCGAGCTGCAGCACGACCGCCCGCTGCTCGGTGCGGCGCAGCGCCTCCGGGCCCGGCACCACCGGCAGCACCGCCTCGCGCGCGAGGTCGAGCCACGCGGCCAGATTCTTCGCCTCGGCGGGAACGCCCTCGTACAGCGCACGGATGCCGCCGCAGTGGCTGTGGCCGCACACCACGATGCGCCTGACCTTCAGCGAAAGCACGGCGAACTCGATCGCCGCAGCCGTGCCGTGGTGCCCGGCGGAACCGTCGTACGGCGGCACGAACGCGCCCACGTTGCGCACCAGGAACAGCTCGCCCGGCCCGGTGCCGGTCAGCAGGTAAGGCACCAGGCGCGAGTCGGAGCAGCCGATGAACAGCGTGGTGGGACGCTGCCCGGCATCGACCAGGTCCTTGAAGCGCTCGCGGTACTGCGGAAACGCGTCGGTGTGGAAGCGCCGCAGCCGCTCGAGCAGTTCGTCCGCCATGGCGGCCCCGTCCGCCCCGGCCCGCGGGCTACGTCGCCGCCGGCGCGTCGGCCGCGCCCAGCTCGACGCCTTCGAGGCGGGCAGCATCCGCCAGCTGCTGCAGGTACCGGCGCAATGCGGTGACCCAGGCCTGCTGGCGAAGCGCCTGGGCCACGGCCGGGCGCACCTGTTCGAAGGCCGGCACCTGCCCGCCGTCGCGCGCCAGCACCTCGACCACGTGGAAGCCGAAGCGGCTGTTGACCAGGCGCGGCAGCACCCCCACGTGCGCCACCTGCTCGGGGCCGGTGCCGGTGGCGAACAGCTCGCGCGCGAACTCGGGCGCGCAATCGGACGGCGCCAGCCAGCCCAGCTCGCCCCCTGCGCGGCCGCTCGGGCAGTTGGACCACTGCCTTGCCGCGGCGTCGAACGAACGCCCCTCGTCGTTGGCACAGCGCAGCTCGACGAGCAGCGCCTCGGCGCGTGCGCGCAGCGCGTTGACGTCGACACCGGGCGTCACCGCGAACAGCACGTGGCGCGCGCGGACCCGGGCGCCGCTGGAATACGTTGCCCGATGCGCGTCGAAGTGGCGCCGGCACGCCTGCTGCGACGCCTCGGGCACATCCAGTTCCAGATCGAGCAGCCGCTCGATCGCCGCCGATGCCGCCTCGCTGGTCGCGCCCTGCGTACCGGGCGGATCGTCGGCGTCCAGCAGCCCTTGTGCCTTCGCCTGCTGGCGCAGCAGCTCGGTGCAGGCGCGCTGGCGCAGGTCCTCGGCGGACAGCGCCTCGCCCGGCGCGTGCAGCGCCACGCCGTTGACACGCGCCACCGAAGCGGCGCCGCAGCCGCACCCGGCCGACCCGCATCGCTCGCCGACCTCGGGCGCACCGCGCTGATCGTTCATCGCACCCTCCCCGTTCAGGCCGCGTGCCGGCCTTGCGGCGCGTTCTGGCCCGCGGGCAGGTTCAGCCGACGGCTGCGCACCAGCTGGTACGGGCGCACCAGGTAGGCCAGCGTGCCGAAGCCGCTCCAGACGTGGACCAGCCGCGTGAACGGAAACACCAGGAAGATCGTCATGCCCAGGAACATGTGGGTCCTGAAGATCCAGCCGGCGCCCGACAGCAGCTCGACCGCGCCGCTGCGGAACGTCAGGATCCGCTGGCACCACTCCGACAGGCGCAGCATCATGCTGCCGTCCAGGTGCTGCCCGGACACGACGATGCTCGCCAGCCCGAGCACGAGCTGCACCCACAGCAGCACCAGGATCAGGATGTCGCCGGGCTTCGAGGTGCGGCGGATGCGCGGATCGGCCAGGCGCCGATGCAGCAGGATCGTCAGGCCGACGAATCCCAGCATGCCGGCGATGCCTCCGGACACCATCGCCAGCAGCTGCTTGTGGCCGGCGCTGATGAACGGTTCGTAGATGAAGTGCGGCGTCAGCAGGCCGATCAGGTGGCCCGCGAACAGGAACAGCACGCCGATGTGGAACAGGTTGCTGCCCCAGCGCAGCGATCCGGTGCGCAGCAGCTGCGACGAGTCGCTCTTCCACGTGTACTGGTCGCGGTCGAAGCGGATCAGGCTGCCCAGCAGGAACACCGCGAGGCAGATGTACGGGTAGTACCCGAACAGGAAGGTGTCGAACCAGGTGCTCACGGCGTGGCTCCTTGTGCAGCGGGGTTCCTGCGAACGATGTGGATCGGTTGCGGCGCGTCCGGTCGCGCCTGGCCGCGGGTGCTGCAGCCCTCGAAGGCCGGCGGCTCGGCCCAGCTCGTGTCGAGCGGCTCGTCGGGAACCAGTGCGACCGACTGCGGCCGCTCGCCGGCCAGCTCCAGCACCGCGGCGATCA
This sequence comes from uncultured Burkholderiaceae bacterium, assembly GCA_964354355.1. GTDB lineage: Bacteria > Pseudomonadota > Gammaproteobacteria > Burkholderiales > Burkholderiaceae_E > CAYGZN01. The sequence continues at coordinate 2,762 of CAYGZN010000314.1, forward strand.
CGCTCGCGTACGGGCTGTTGCGGGCGACGAGCGCGCTGAAGATCGCGTTCAGGATGTGCGCGACCTCGGCCAGGAACGCGCGCGCGACCTTCGGCGGCTGGGTCGACGCGAACTCCAGCATCACGGCCAGGTGGTCGGGCAGCTCGCCGGGGTCCAGGTGCAGCCCGGCGCGCTCGTACGTCTGCAGCAGGTCGACCATTGCCGGACCGCGCTCGCGCGAGTCGCCGTGCACGTGCTCGAACAGGTGCAGCGACGTGGCCCGGCCGCGGTCGAAAGTCTCGACGAAGCGCGCCTCGACCTCGTAGGGGTCGCCGCGCTGCAGGTCGCGCACCAGCGCGCGCAGCTCGTCGCGCCGCGCCGCCGGCACGACCGCCTCGGCGTCGAGCGCGTCGGCCATCTCGGGCGCCGCGGCGCGCAGCGCCGCGTTCGGGTAGCCGAGCAGCGCGGCCAGAACGCGCAGGCTCAGGCGCGGGGACGCAGTGGTCTGGATCATCGTGTTCGCCTCCTCAGACGGTGGCCTTGATCGGGATCGTGCGCTTCCTGCCGCCGCCGAACAGGCTGGTCTCGGTGGCGCCGTCCGAGCAGCCGTTGCCGAACGAGAAGCCGCAGCCGCCGCGCAGTTCGTAGGCGTTCTCGGCGTACTCGCGGTGCGTGGTCGGGATCACGAAGCGGTCCTCGTAGTTGGCGATCGCCATCACGTGGTACATCTCCTCGACCTGCGCCTCGGTCAGGCCGGCCTGGCGCAGCACGTCCAGGTTCTGGCGCTGCTCGACGTGCTTGTCGCGCTGGTAGGCCCGCATCGCCAGCATCCGCTCGAGCGCCTGCACGACCGGCTGCGTGTCGCCCGCGGTCAGCAGGTTGGCCAGGTACTGGACCGGGATGCGCAGCTGGCTCACGTCGGGTATCGAGCCGTTGACGCCGAGGTGCCCGGCGTTGGCGGCCGCGTTGATCGGCGACAGCGGCGGCACGTACCAGACCATCGGCAGCGTGCGGTACTCGGGGTGCAGCGGCAGCGCGACCTTCCACTTCACGGCCATCTTGTAGACCGGGCTGTGGCGGGCCGCCTCGAGCCAGGCTTCGGGCACGCCGTCGCTGCGCGCCTGCTCGATGACCCGCGGATCGTTCGGGTCCAGGAACAGCTCCAGCTGCGCCTGGTACAGCTCACGGTCGCGCTCGACGCCGGCGGCCGCCGCGATGCGATCGGCGTCGTACAGCAGCACGCCCAGGTAGCGGATGCGCCCGACGCAGGTCTCGCTGCACACCGTGGGCTGGCCGGCTTCGATGCGCGGGTAGCAGAAGATGCATTTCTCGGCCTTGCCCGACTGCCAGTTGTAGTAGATCTTCTTGTACGGGCAGGCCGACACGCACATGCGCCAGCCGCGGCACTTGTCCTGGTCGATCAGCACGATGCCGT
>CAYGZN010000315.1:0-4160 GCA_964354355.1 uncultured Burkholderiaceae bacterium
GATCGTGGGCGGCGGCATCGCCAACACGTTCATGGCCGCCACCGGCCTGCCGATCGGCAAGTCGCTGGCCGAACCCGACCTTCTGGCCGAGGCGCGCGCGATCATCGCGCTGATGAAGTCGCGTGGCGCCGAGGTGCCGATCCCCGAGGACGTCGTCGTGGCCACCGAGTTCTCTGCGACGGCCAGGGCCACCGTCAAGCCGGCCACGGCCGTGGCCCCCGACGAGATGATCCTGGACATCGGCCCCAGGACGGCGGCGCGGCTCGCCGGCATGCTGCAGGGGGCAGGCACCATCGTGTGGAACGGGCCGGTCGGCGTGTTCGAGTTCGACGCCTTCGCCGGCGGCACCGAGGCGGTGGCGCGCGCGATCGCGGCGTCCGGGGGTTTCTCGATTGCCGGCGGCGGCGACACGCTGGCGGCGATCGCCAAGTTCGGCATCACCGACCAGGTCGACTACATCTCGACCGGCGGCGGCGCGTTCCTGGAGTTCCTCGAGGGTCGCACGCTGCCGGCCGTCGAGGCGCTGGAAGCGCGCGCAAACGGGTAGCGCGCGAACGGGTAGCGCGCGAACGGGCAGGGCCGGCGGCCGCGCGCTGCCGCGTGCGGGGGTTCTGAAACCGCTACAGCACGCGCGAGTACGACGCGCGCTGCAGCGCCGAGCGCAGGTAGCGGTCGAACACCATCGCGATCGGACGCACGAAGAATCGCCCCTGCGGCGTCAGCGCGACGCGGTCGGTCTCGATGGTCAGCAGGCCGAGGTCCTGGAACTCGCGCAGCCGGGCGAGTTCGTCGCTGAACACCAGCTTCGGGTCGACCAGGTAGCTCTTTTCCAGGGCCGCGAACGACAGCTCGCCGTTGCACATGATCGACATGATCGCGCTTCGGCGCAGCATGTCGTCGCGGGTGAGCTCGTAGCCGCGCGCGATCGGCAGGCGCGCGTCGCGCACCGCGTCGCAGTACTCGTCCAGCGTGCGGTAGTTCTGCGCGTAGCACGGGCCCATGCGGCCGATTGCGCTGACCCCCAGCCCGATCATGTCGCAGTCGGGCTGCGTCGTGTAGCCCATGAAGTTGCGGTGCAGAACCCCGCGGCGCTGCGCGACGGCCAGCGCGTCGCTCGGCAGCGCGAAGTGGTCCATGCCGATGTAGACGTAGCCGTGGCCGGTCAGCTGCTCGATGGCCAGGCGCATCATCGCGAGCTTGTCGTGCGCGCTGGGCAGCTGCTGGGTGTGGATGCGCCGCTGCGGCTTGAACCGCTCGGGCAGGTGCGCGTACCCGTAGACTGCCACGCGATCCGGCCGCAGTTCGGCCAGCGTGTGCAGCGTCTGGCGAAAGCTCGTTTCGGACTGGCGGGGCAGGCCGTAGATCAGGTCGACGTTGATCGATTCGAACCCGATTTCGCGCGCGGCCCGGGTCAGCGCGAACACGTCCTCGGTCGACTGCTCGCGGTGCACCGCCTGCTGCACGTGCGGGTCGAAGTCCTGCACGCCGAAGCTGATCCGGTTGAAGTGCTGTGCATACAGCTCGCGCAGCCGCGCGACATCGACCGTTCGCGGGTCCACCTCGATCGAGCGCTCGGCGTCGGACGTCAGCGCGAACGTGCGCTCCAGTGCGTCGACCACGCGCTGCAGCGACGCGCCGTCCAAAAAGGTAGGCGTGCCGCCTCCGAAGTGCAGCTGGCTCAGCGGCTCGCGCCGCCCGAGCAGCTCGCCGTACAGGGCCAGCTCGCGCAGCAGGTCGTCGACGTAGGCAGCCCCTCGCGACGTGTCGCGCGTGACGATCTTGTTGCAGGCGCAGTAGTAGCAGACCGACTGGCAGAACGGGATGTGCACGTACACCGACATCGGCTGACGCCAGCCGAGCTCGGCGCGCTGCTTCAGCCACGGGACAAGCGAACGCCCGTCGAACGCCTCGACGAAGCGGTCGGCGGTCGGGTACGACGTGTACCGCGGCCCGGCCACGTCGAAACGCTCGATCAGCTCGGCGCGCGGGGCGATCGATGCTCCCGGATCGCCGGCCGGGCCCGATGGTGCCTCCACGGCCTCTTCCTGCATCGGCGCAATTTCGCACGCCCCCCGAGGGGAGTATTTGATGGAGATCAAAGTCGGACTAGAATAGTGGAACTACGTAGCGGAGCATCATCGAAGTGGCGGCAATCCCCGGTCTACAGGTGAAGAGCGCGGCGGGTGCCGCGCCGGCGGCCGTCTGCTGCGGGGAGTGCGGCCTGCGTGACGTCTGCCTGGTCGAAGGGCTGAACGCCGCCGACCTGGATCGCCTGTCGGGCATGGTGGCCACCCGGCGGCGAATCCGGCGGGGTGAGCCGCTGTACCGCGCCGGGGACCGCTTCGACGCGGTGTACCCGATCCGGCTGGGCTTCTTCAAGACGCGGGTCACGTCCGACGACGGCCGCGAGCAGGTCACCGGCTTTCCGATGCCCGGCGACATCCTGGGGTTCGACGCGATCAGCACCGGGCGCTTCCAGTGCGATGCCATCGCGCTGGAGGACGCTGACGTCTGCGTGGTCCCGTTCGAGAACCTCGAGTCGCTGACGCGCGAGTTTAATGCACTGCAGCATCAGCTGCACCGCGTGCTGTCGAGGGAAATCGTCCGCGACCAGGGGGTCATGATGCTGCTGGGCACCATGCGTGCCGAGCAGCGGATCGCCACCTTCGTGCTGAACCTCGCGCAGCGCTTCCAGCAGCGGGGGTTCTCGCCGCGCGAGTTCATCCTGCGCATGACGCGCGAGGAGATCGGCAACTACCTGGGCCTGAAGCTCGAGACGGTCAGCCGAGCCTTCTCCAAGCTTCAGGACGACGGCATCGTGACGGTGGACCAGAAGAAGCTGCGCATCGAGGATGCGAACCGCCTGCGCCAGATCGCCGGCGCGACCTGCGCGCTCGACTGAGTTCAGCTGCCGCAGAACGGGTGCGGCAGGCCCAGCGCGATCGCCACCAGCGCGGCGATCGCCATCGCCGCCAGCAGGGCCCCGCCGGCCCGGATGCCTACCGACTCGACCGCGCCCGCCTGCGCCCCGGCTTGCCGTAATAGGGCCTGCAGCAGCGTCTGGGCACCGAGCAGGTTGACCGTGGTCCCCGCGCCGAACGCCAGCATCGCGGCGGCGCCGCGCAGCGGGTCGCTGGCCAGTGCCGCGACGGCCAGCGCCGAATAGAGCAGGCCGCAGGGCAGCAGCGCCCAGGCTGCACCCGTGGCAGCGGGCGCGTGCAGGCTGCGCTGGCCAAGGCGCGCGCCCGAGATCGACCAGAGCCGCTGGCCGAGCGCGTCGATCCAGCGCGGCTGGCGGCCCAGCACCAGCAGCGCGACCCCCAGCGCCAGCAGCCCCGCGTTGAGCATGCCCCAGAACGGACGGAACACGGGCGCGGCCTCGGCGCCCCAGCGCATCACCGAGGAGCCCGCGCCGATCAGCGCGCCGAGCGCGGCGTAGCCGGCGAGCCGGCCGGCGTGAAAGGCCAGTTCAGCGCGCAGTTCGGACGGCATCGACAGGCCCCTGCGGGCGCGCGAGCCGCGCCGGGGCGGCTCGATCCGGCCGATCGGCGCGAACCCGCGCTGCAGGGCGCCCGCGCGCGGGTCGCGTGCGGCGTGTGTGCCGTGGATGGCCAACCGCTGCAGGCCGGAGCACATGGCGATGCAGTGCAGTCCTCCCAGCAGCCCGAGCGAGCCGGCCGTGAACAGCAGCACCGTGAGGCTCATGGCGGCGGCGTCGTGTCCGGCGGGTGGGGGCCGCGATAGTCGGGGTTGGGCGGATTGCCGGGCAAGGGCAGGGTCAGCGGAACCCTGCGCCGCCAGCGGTTGATCTCGTCGGAGGATCGTGACAGCGACCACGTGACCAGCCCGGTCGCCGACGTGATCGCCCAGAACGCGAAGAACGCAATGGAATAGACCGCGTCGCGACCCAGGTCCAACGACAGCCCGAACACGTCGAGGTCGTGCGGGTCGAAGGCCGCGAACACGACCATCTCCAGCAGGCAGGCCGCGACGAAGGCCGGCCACAGCACTGCGATCCACTCCCTGGCGTTGCTCGGCATGGCGTCCCCGCTAGCGTACGCGGCCATCGGGGCCGAGCCGCACGCTGGCCCCGTCGGACAGCACGACGCGCGACGCGGCGACGCGCCAGTCCTGCGCCTCGATGGCCACGCCCCACGTGC
>CAYGZN010000316.1:0-4124 GCA_964354355.1 uncultured Burkholderiaceae bacterium
CGGGCTGTACTACAGCTGGCGCGACCTCGAGCGCGCCGCGGCGCGGCTGGCCGGGCTGCTCGCGGCGCTCGCGCTGCCCCCCGGCTCGCGGATCGCCGCGCAGGTCGAGAAGTCGCCGGAGGCGTTGTTCCTGTACCTGGCCGCGCTGCGTGCGGGCCACGTGTTCCTGCCGCTGAACACCGGTTATCGCCAGGCCGAGATCGACTACTTCGTCGGCGACGCCGAGCCCGCCGTCATCGTGTGCGCGCCCGCCAACCGGGCCTGGATCGAGCCGATCGCTCGGCGCCACCGCGTCGCGCACGTCTTCACGCTGGGCGACGGGCGCGACGGCACGCTGCTCGAAGCCGCCGCCGGTCGCTCCGACCGGTTCCGCACCGCCGTGCGCAAGGCGTCCGATCTCGCCGCCATCCTGTACACGTCGGGCACCACCGGCCGCAGCAAGGGGGCGATGCTCTCGCACGGCAACCTGTCGAGCAACGCACTCGTGCTGCACCACGTCTGGCGCTGGCGCGCAGGCGACGTGCTGCTGCACGCGCTGCCGATCTTCCACGTGCACGGGCTGTTCGTGGCCTCTCACGGGGCGCTGCTCAGCGGCAGCAAGATGATCTGGCTGCCGCGCTTTGATGCGGCCGAGGTCGTGCGCCACCTGCCGCGAGCCAGCGTGTTCATGGGCGTGCCGACGATGTACGTGCGGCTGCTCGACTCGGCGCAGTTCGACGCGAAGTCGGTGCGCAGCATGCGCCTGTTCGTGTCCGGATCGGCGCCGCTGCTGGCCGACACGTTCCGCCAGTTCGAGGCGCGCACCGGCCACCGGATCCTCGAGCGCTACGGCATGAGCGAGACCGTGATGCTCACGTCCAACTCCTACGACGGCAACCGGATCGCCGGGACCGTGGGCCTGCCGCTGCCCGGCGTGCAGGTCCGCGTCGTCGACGGTGAGGGCCGCGCCTGCAGCACGGGCGAGATCGGCGGAATCGAGGTCAAGGGGCCCAACGTGTTCGCGGGCTACTGGCGCATGCCCGAGAAGACGCGCGAGGAGTTCACCGCCGATGGCTACTTTCGCACCGGCGACGTGGGCCGGTTCGATGCAAACGGCTACCTGACGATCGTCGGGCGAAGCAAGGACCTGATCATCAGCGGCGGCTACAACGTGTACCCGAAGGAGATCGAGTCCTACCTGGACGAGATCGACGGGGTGCTCGAGTCGGCGGTGGTGGGCGTCGCGCACCGGGACTTCGGCGAGGCCGTCACGGCGGTCGTCGTGCCGCGGCCCGGCGCCCGCCTGGACGAGGCGGCGATCATCGCGGCGCTGAAGTCGCGGATCGCGGCCTTCAAGGTCCCCAAGCGCGTGCACGTGGTGGCCGAGCTGCCGCGCAACGCGATGGGCAAGGTGCAGAAGAACGACCTGCGCGATCGCTTCGGGGCCTGAGCCGCGCGACGCGGGCGGCGCGCCGGACGCGTTCGGCGCACGTGGCGCCGTGGGCGGCCCGGCCGTCAGCGGGCTCGGGCACGCAGCAGCCGACGCGTGATGAACTGCCAGTGCTCGGGCTGCACCGGCGTGATCGACAGACGGTTGCCCCGGCGCAGCACCACCAGGTCGGCAAGCTCCGGGTGCTTGCGCAGCTCGGCCGGCGGCACCAGGCGCGTCCTGCGCAGCGCCTTGACGTCGACCAGCATCCAGCGCGGCGTGTCCGGGCGCGCCGCGGCGTCGAAGTACGGCGATCTCGGGTCGAACTGCGTGGGGTCGGGGTAGGGGCCCGATGCCACCTCGGCCAGCCCGGCAATGCCGGGCGGCTCGCAGCCGGAGTGCCAGAACAGCACGCCGTCGCCGGGACGCATCGCGTCGCGCATGAAGTTGCGCGCCTGGTAGTTGCGCACGCCGACCCATGGCACGGTCTGCTTCGCGGCCGCGAGGGCGTCGTCGATCGAGCACTCGTCGGGTTCGGACTTCATCAGCCAGTAGCGGCTCATGATCTGCAAGAGGGCCCCGCCTGTGCCGCTCGACCAGCATCCTGAACCGTGAAGTTCAGGTCGGCCGCGAGGGGCATCACATCAGGTTCGTCCGCGGAGGGACGATCACAACAGTGACGCGCATCATGCCCCGCGACCTGGTGCTATCGCATTGGTTCAAGGAATGTATGGCCGTGGCGAACACCGCAGGGTGAAGCGATTCTAACCCGATCGCGTCGACCGATGAAGTGCCGGGCGTCGGCTCGTTGCGACGGCGTCGTTTCCGTGCCCGACCGCCTGAAAGGCGCGCGCCGATCCGGCGACGAAGCACTGCGGTCGGCTGCGCCCCGATCGCGCCGGTCAGAACAGGCTTTCCTGGCGCTTGATCTCTTCGTCGAGTTCTTCGGTCATGCGACGGATGCGCTTCATCACGTCACCGGCAGGGGCCGCCCCGGCGGTCCCGCTGCGCGCGCCGAGCAGCTCGTGGGCAAGCTGAAGCGCGGCCATGACCGCGATGCGGTCGAGGCCGCCGACGCGACCCGCGTCGCGGATCGAGCGCATCTTCTCGTCGACGACCCGCACCGCGTCGAGCAGCTTGGCCTTTTCTTCCGCAAAAACCGCCAGCCGGTAGTCCCGGTCGAGGATCTTGACGTCGATCTGTTCCATCAGGCGCCACCGTCGGCCAGTGCCGGCAGGCGCGCCAACGCCGCTTCCACCCGGGCCCGTGCGTCGTGCATGCGTCGCTCCATCTGTCGGTTCGATTCGCGGGCCTCGGCCAGCTGCGCACGCAGTTCGCGATTGTGCTCGGCGAGCCGGCGCGAACCCTCGATGAGCCGTGCCGTGCGCGCCTGCAGGGCGTCCAGATCTGCTTCCATCGGGCCGATGGTAGGGATTCGCACCGGCAGGGTCAAGCCGGCGCGCCGGCCCGCGTCGCGCCGGCTCCGGCAGGTGGCGCGGCTGCAGCACCGGGGCCGCGGCGCGGCGATCGGTTACGATCGCGGGCCATGATCGAGTTCTCACAGTGGGTGCGGGTGCGGGTGATCGGGCTCGTGCTCGCCTGCGCGCCTGCGCCGGGGTGGCTCCACGCGGTGGCGCATGCGCAGACCGCAGCGGGCATTGCGGCCTCGCCGGGCCCCGCCAGCGTCCAGGCCCCGCCGGGCGGCGCGCCGCAGCCGGCCGCGGCTACCGTCCAGCCGGAATCCCTGCCGGCGAGGATCGGGCCGGTGCGGGTCGACGCCGTCGAAGCCGAGCTGGTGGCGGCCACGACCGCCGCGCGCCCCGGATCGCCGCTGCAGCTCGGCCTGCGCCTGAAGCACGACCCCCACTGGCACACGTACTGGCGCAACCCGGGCGACTCGGGCCTGCCGACGCAGTTCGTTGTGTCGGGCCCGGCGGACACGCAGTTCGAGTCGATTCGCTGGCCCGCGCCGCAGCGGCTGTGGGTGGGCCCGCTGGCCAACTACGGTTACGAGGGCGAAATTCTGCTGCCGGTCACGGCGACGCTGCCGGCCGGCGTCGGGCCCGGCCCGGTCCGCTTCGAGGCGCACGCGCAGTGGCTGGTGTGCAAGGACGTGTGCATCCCCGGGGAGGCCCACCTGGCGCTGGAGTTGCCGGTGTCGATGGAGCCGCGGGCCTCGCGCCACGCGGCACTGTTCGAGGCGATGGCCGCGCGCACGCCCGATCCGGCCCAGCCGCTGCGCGCGCAGGCACACCGTGCCGGATCGGTGCTGTCGCTCGTGTTCGAGTCGCCGCGCGGCACGGGCGCGCCACTGGATTCCGCCGAGTTCTTCCCGTACGCCGAGGCCGAGGTGTCCGCGCCGGCGCCGCAGCGGCTGCTGCGCACCGAGGCCGGCTGGCGTCTGGACCTGCAGCGGGTCGAGGCGGCCGAGCCGGCGATGCCGCTGCGCGGGCTGCTCGTGGCAGCGGGGCAGCCGGTGGAACTGGTGGCGTCGCCGGCGGCCGGCGGCCCGCCGGCGGGCACGCTGGTTTCGATCTCTCAGGAGCCGCCTCGAAGTGCCGGTGGCGGGCTGGCCGCGCTGCTGGGGGGCCTGCGCTCCGGTTCGCTGCCGTCCACGCAGTCCGGGCAGCCGATCGGGTCCGTGGCGGGTGGTGCGGGCGCAGGCCAGGCCGACGCCGCGCCGGTCCCGCTCGAGCAGGGCGGGCTGACGCTGTGG
>CAYGZN010000317.1:0-2238 GCA_964354355.1 uncultured Burkholderiaceae bacterium
CCCGACCTGCCTGCGCTGGTGGTCACCGACGCCCTGCTCGAGCGGGTGCGCGCGTCGCTGCCCGAGCTGCCGGCGGCGATGCGCGAGCGGTTCCAGCGCGAGCTGGGCCTGTCGGCCTACGACGCGGTGACGCTGACCGGCGATCGCGACACGGCACGGTTCTTCGAGCAGACCGTCGAAGCGCTGCCCGACCCGGCCAAGCAGGCCAAGGTCGCGGCCAACTGGGTCATGGTCGACCTGGCCGCGCAGCTGAACCGCGAGAGCGTGCAGGTCCGCGACAGCCGCGTCGCGCCTCGCCAGCTGGCCGGGCTGATCGCCCGGATCGCCGACGGCACCGTCTCGGGCAAGATCGCCCGCGACGTGTTCCAGGCCATCTGGGACGCGCGCCGCAGCGAGCCCGACGCCGCCGACCGCATCATCGACGAGAAGGGGCTGCGCCAGATCAGCGACACCGGCGCGCTGGAGACGATCGTCGACGCGGTGCTGGCGGCCCATCCGAAGTCGGTCGAGGAGTTCCGCGCCGGCAAGGACAAGGCGCTGAACGCGCTGGTCGGGCAGGCGATGAAGGCGAGCCAGGGCAAGGCCAATCCGCAGCAACTGACCGAGCTGTTGCGCCGCAGGCTCGCAACGGGCGGGTAAGGCCGCTCGGCGCGGAGACGCTCGGCACGGCAACGCTCGGCGCGGAGACGCTCGGCACGGCAACGCTCGGCACGGCAACGCTCGGCGCGATGACGCTCAGTCCGGTGCCACCCCGTACCGGTGCCGGTAACGCGCGATCGCGTCGCGGTACGACGCGTGCTCGCCGGCGCCGGCCGACTCCGCTTCCAGATAGCCCAGCAGGTCCGTCAGGCTGGCGATCGACAGCACGGGGATGCCGTACAGCGCGGTGACTTCCTGCGCCGCCGAGGTCGCACTCGGGTGGTCCGCATCCCCGCCGCGCTCCATCCGGTCCAATGCGATCAGCACCGCCGCGGGCTCGGCCCCGTTCGCGCGCAGCAGCTGCACCGACTCGCGCACCGACGTGCCGGCGGAGATCACGTCGTCGACGATGACCACGCGTCCGTGCACCGGCGCGCCGACCAGCGTGCCGCCCTCGCCGTGGTCCTTCGCCTCCTTGCGGTTGAACGCGAAGGGCGTGTTGCGCCCGACGCGGGCCAGCGCGACGGCGGTGGCCGAGGCCAGCGTGATCCCCTTGTAGGCCGGCCCGAACAGCATGTCGAAGCGCAGCTCGCCGTCGCGTTCGGCGCGCAGCAGGCGCTGTGCGTAGAACTCGGCCAGGCGGCCCAGGCGTGCACCGTCGTCGAACAGCCCGGCGTTGAAGAAGTACGGCGAAGCCCGTCCGGCCTTGGTCCTGAACTCGCCGAACCTGAGCACACCCGCCTCCAGCGCGAACCGGATAAACTGCTGCCGCTCGTCCATGGGGTGTCGTTTCTCCATGGGGTCGAGACTATACCGAAGCCACCCGCGCATGCTGCGAATCGTCTCCCTCAACCTCAACGGCATCCGCTCGGCCTGCCGCAAGGGCTTCCTCGACTGGATCGCAGCGCACGACGCCGACGTCGTCTGCGTGCAGGAGGTCAAGGCCCACGATACGGACCTCGACGACTCGATGCGGGCGATCGGCGGCGCGCGCGGGCACTTCCACTTCGCACAGAAGAAGGGCTACAGCGGCGTCGGACTGTATGCGCGGCGCAGGCCCCGGGCGGTGCGGACCGGCTTCGGCGATCGCGAGTTCGACGCCGAGGGCCGCTACGTCGAGGCCGACTTCGGCCGTTACAGCGTGATCTCGCTGTACCTGCCGTCGGGCTCGAGCTCGCCCGAGCGGCAGGCGGCCAAGTTCCGGTTCATGAAGCGGTTCGACCGCCACCTGAAGGCGCTGCGCGCCAGCGGCCGGCCGGTGGTGCTGTGCGGCGACTGGAACATCGCCCACAAGGAGATCGACCTGAAGAACTGGCGCAGCAACCAGAAGAACTCGGGCTTCCTGCCCGAAGAGCGCCAGTGGTTGACCCGGGTCTTCGACGGCCACGGTTTCGTCGACGTGTTCCGTCGGGTCGACGAGCGCCCCGAGCAGTACACCTGGTGGAGCAACCGCGGCCAGGCCTGGGCGAAGAACGTCGGCTGGCGGCTGGACTACCAGGTCGCCACGCCCGAGATTGCCGCCACCGCGCGCCGCGCCGAGATCTACACCGCGCAGCGCTTCTCCGACCACGCGCCGCTGACGATCGACTACGGTATCCG
>CAYGZN010000317.1:2338-4029 GCA_964354355.1 uncultured Burkholderiaceae bacterium
ACACCGCGCAGCGCTTCTCCGACCACGCGCCGCTGACGATCGACTACGGTATCCGCGCCTGAGCGGCCACTGCGCCCGCATCAGCCGTTTCGGCGGTATCGGCGGCGAAGCGCCCGACTTCGGCGCGGCGGTACGATGGCGCGTCGGCACCAACCGGAGAGCCTGCCATGAAGTCGTTCCTGCGTCGCACGGTCCTGGGCGGATTGTTCGTCGTCCTGCCGGTGACCCTGGTCGCAATCGTGCTTGCGCGTGCGGTCGCCTGGCTGCGCAGCGCCTTCGAGCCGTTCGCCGCCGTGCTGCCTTTCGAGTCCTGGTTTCCCGGCATGTGGGCCGTGGTGGCGCTGGTCGGGTTGTCGTTCATCGCCGGTCTGCTGCTGCAGGTTCGACCGGTGCGGGATCGGTTCAATGCGGGCAGGGACAGGCTGACCGAGCGCTTCCCGTTCCTCGGGTTCATGCGCAGCTTCGAACAGGTCCTTCTGGAGGGAAGCGCAGACAAGCCAGTCAAGGCCGCGCTGGCCGAGATCGAAGAGGCGCTCGTGCCTGCCTTCGTGGTGGAGGAGTTGGCGGACGGTCGCTATGTCGTCTTCGTGCCGGCGGTGCCGAGCCCCTTCCAGGGTGCGCTGTACATCCTTGCGCCCGAGCGGGTCCACCTGGTCGACGCGACCGTCGGGCAGGTCGTGCGCTGCGTGACCAACTGGGGGGTGGGTTCGGCGGCGCTGGTCCGGGCGATGCGACAGCCCGCGCCGGGCCGCGCGTAACGCCGCAGGCTGGCTCGGCGGCGTTCCGACGCTCAAAAGAAGAGGTTATCCTTGCGGGCTCGTCAACCCGGGAGCCCCCATGCTTCGCCTCGCCGCCTTGCTGCTGTGCCTTGCCGCGCCTGCCCTCGTCCACGCCCAGGCTCCGGACACCCTCAAGAAGATCCGCGACTCGAAGACCGTCACGATCGCCTATCGCACCGACGCATTGCCGTTCTCGTCCGAGGGCGAGGGCAAGCAGCCGGTGGGCTACACGGTCGAACTGTGCAAGCGCGTCGTCGCGAGCCTCGAGCAGCAGCTCAAGACGCCGTTGCAGGTGAAGTGGATTCCGGCGACGACGCAGAACCGCCTGGAGCTGGTGCAAAAGAGACAGGCCGACATGGAGTGCGGCTCGACGACGGCGACGCTGTCGCGCATGGAGATCGTCGACTTCTCGAGCCCGGTGTTCGTCGACACCACCGGGCTGCTGGTACGCAAGTCCACCGGTGCAAAGTCGCTGGCCAGCCTTGACGGCAAGAAGATCGCGGTCGTCGCCGGCACGACCAACCAGAAGGCGGTCGAGTCGGCGCTCAAGAAGCGGCTGGTCAGCGCGACCGTCGTGCCCGTCCAGAATCGCGACGCGGGGATCGCCGCGCTCGAGGCGGGCACGGTCGATGCGTTCGCAAGCGACCGGGTGCTGCTGTTCGGCCTCGACGGCAAGGTGAAGGACGCGTCGCTGTACGAAGTGCTGACCGACGACCTCAGCTTCGAGCCCTATGCGCTGGTTCTGCCGCGCGGCGACTCCGCGTTCCGCCTGGCCGTCAACCGCGGCCTCGCCCAGGTCTACCAGAGCGAAGCGATCGTGGAGATCTTCAAGCGCGCGTTCGGCCCGAACGCGGTGCCCTCGCCGAACCTGCTCGTCATGTACGGCCTGGGGTCGTACGCGGAGCAGGTGCG
>CAYGZN010000318.1:0-4016 GCA_964354355.1 uncultured Burkholderiaceae bacterium
GGGCGCGCGGCCAGCAGCCGGGCGACTGCGCCCCGCCCCTGGCTCGCGCTCATGCCGTCCTGCACGAAGGCCGTCGCGGGCGGCGCCACCCGCGCCTCGCGCGCGGCGTCGCGAAACCCGCGCAGCCGCTTCGCCGAGCGGTGCTCGCCGGCCGGCGCGCTGCCCGCGAACGCCCAGCGCGTGCGCCCGCGCGCCGCCAGGAACCGTCCCGCGTCGCGCCCGGCCGCGCGATTGGAGAACCCGACGAGCATGTCGATCGGCCGCGTCGCCAGGTCCCAGATCTCCACCACCGGCACGCCGTGCCGCCCGAGCAGCGTGCGCGTGGCGGCCTCGTGCTCGACGCCGGTCAGCACCAGGGCGTCGACCCGTCTGCCGAGGAAGGTCCGCACGAGCGCCGACTCGAGGTCCGGATCGTAGCCGCTGTCGCCCAGCATCAGCTCGTACCCGGCGGGACGCAGCACGTCGGACAGGCCGTGCACCGTGCTCGCGTAGACCGAGTTCATCAGCGTCGGCACGATCGCCGCGACGATGCGGCTGCGGCTCGACGCGAGCGCGCTCGCCGAGCCGTGCGGCAGGTAGCCGAGCCGGGCGACCGCGCGCTGCACCGAGCGCAGCGTCGCCGGCGCGACCAGCTCGGGCCGGCGCAGCGCGCGCGAGACGGTCATGCTCGAGACGCCCGCCAGGTGCGCGACCTCGACCAGCCGCACGGGCGGCGGATCGCCTGCCCGCGGGAACTCCGCTGCCGGCAATGGTGCGGCGCGCCTTGACATGCGCGCAAGGCTACCGCCAAATCGCGGCCACGTGTTAGCGCAAACAGCGGGACGCCCCGGACCATGAGCCTGACCCCCGAACAGGTCGCCTTCTACCGGCAGCAGGGTTACCTGGTCGTGCACGACGTGCTCGACGCCGCCGACCTGGCCCGCCTGCGCGCCGTCGTGGACGAGCTGGTGGCCGGCGCGCGCGGCGTGGCCGAGCACACGGCGCTGTACGACCTGGAGGACACGCACGCGCCGCAGGCGCCGCGCGTGCGCCGCCTGAAGGTGCCCCACAAGCACCACCCGGCATTCGCCGAGCTGATCCGCCGCGACGCGCTGCTGTCGCTGGTCAGGCCGCTGCTGGGGCCGTCGCTGCGCATGCAGACCTCCAAGCTGAACCTGAAGTCCGCCGGCTACGGCGCCGCGGTCGAGTGGCACCAGGACTGGGCCTTCTACCCGTACACCAACGACGACGTGCTGGCGCTGGGGGTGCTGCTGGACGACTTCACGCCCGAGAACGGCGCGATGATGGTGATGCCGCGCACCCACACCGGCCCCATCTACGACCACGTCGGAAACGGCGTGTTCTGCGGCGCGATGGACCCGACCCGCATCGACCTCGACCTCACGCAGGCGGTGCCGCTGCTGGCGAAGGCCGGCTCGATCACGCTGCACCACGCGCGGCTGGTCCACGGATCGGCGCTGAACACGTCGGGCCGCTCGCGCAACTTCCTGCTCTACGAGATCATGGCCGCCGACGCCTGGCCGCTGGCTGGCGGCTTCGCGCCGTTCACCGACCTGCACGAGTTCGATTCCCGCATGCTGTGCGGCGAATCGACGCTGCAGCCGAGGATGACCGCGGTGCCGGTGCGCATGCCGCTGCCCAAGCCGCCGGACCCCTCGTCGCTGTACCAGTCCCAGAAGCACCTGGGCAGCCGTTACTTCGAAGTCGCCCGATGAAGGCGGCAGCAAGCGCCGCGCAGGTCCGCGCGGTCCGACCACGCACCGCACAGGAGACACGGACATGAACCACTGGATCAAGGCGCTGGCGCTCGGGGCCGCACTGGTGAGCGCACCCGCGGCCCACGCTCAGCAGACGCTGGTGCTGGGCGGGTCGGACGCGATCGGCACCGTCATCGACCGGACCAACGCGATGTTCACGAAGCTCGTCAACGAGCGGGCCGCCGGCAAGGTGAAGATCAACTTCATCCAGGGCGAACAGCTCGGCAGCGACGTGCAGGTCATCGAGCAGATGATGAAGGGCTCGGTGGCGATCTACGGCGACGTGCTCGACTGGTACTCCAACTGGGTCAAGGACTTCTCGGTGCTGGCCTGGGGCTTCACGTTCCGCGACAACGACCACTTCCAGAAGTTCCTCGATTCGCCGACCTTCGCGACGATGTCCGAGGAGCTGCGCACCAAGCAGGGCCTGCGGATCCTGGCTTCGGCGCCGACGCAGCCCCGGGTGCTGTTCGCCAAGAAGGCGGTCAACTCGCCCGACGACCTGAAGGACGTCAAGATGCGGGTGCCCGAGATCAAGACCTACCTGAACCTGTGGACGACGCTCGGCACCAAGCCCTCGCGGGTGGCGTGGGCCGAGGTGTTCCTGGGACTGAAGACCGGCGTGATCGACGCGGCCGAAGGCCCGATCAGCTCGGCGTACGCGCAGAAGTTCCACCAGGCCGCGCCCAACGTGATGCGCACCGACCACCTGATGTCGTCGCAGCACATCACGATCAACGAGAAGGTCTACCAGTCGCTGCCGCCCGACGTGCAGAAGATCATGGTGGACGCGGCCCGCGAGTCGGTCGCCTGGGGCCGCAAGCAGTCCGAGGCCGAGACCGACGAGGTCGTCGCCAAGATGGCGGCCGAGGGCGCCAAGGTGATCAAGGTCAACCAGGCGCCGTTCGCCGACCGCGCGGTGGCAGCGGTCGACGCGATGGAGAAGGAAGGCGCCTGGTCGAGCGGCCTGTACCAGCAGATCCGCGCGATCAAGTGACCCGGCGCCGCGCCGGCGCCTGAGCCCGCGGGAAAGCCGCCCGGACGACCGACCCGCATGGACGGACTGCTGCGCGCGTGGTGGCGTGCGATCGCGTGGCTCGGGCGCATCGAGCGCGCGATCGGCGTGCTGCTGATGGTCACGATCGTCGTGACGATCACGATCCAGGTGATCACGCGGTACGTGTTCGGCCAGCCGCTGGTCTGGGTCGAGGAGCTGGCGGGCTACTGCTTCCTGTGGGGCGTGTTCCTGGGCGCGGCGGCCGGCATGAAGGAGCTGCGCCACATCCGGATCGACACGTTCGTCTCGAAGCTGCCGCTGCGGCGCCAGGCGCTGTGGCGCGCGGCGACCTGGACGATCGTCACGCTGTGCTGCCTGATCATCGCGGTGCAGGCGTGGGACATCATGGACGTCGAGGGCCGCAGCCGCACGGTGGCACTGCCGGTGGACCTGCCGCGCCACCTGTTCTACTCGACGCCGCTGTTCGTGTGCACCGTGTCGATCGCCTTCACCGGCCTGTACCTGGTCGCGGCCGAGCTCGCGCTGGCGCTCGTCGGGCGCCCGGTGGATGCGCAGCAGGCGCGGCTCGATCGCGAGCGCGCGGACGCCGAGGCCGACGCCGAGGCCGACGCGATCGCCGAGCGCATCGCGGCCGCGGCGGGCGCGATGAACGTGCTGCCGATGTTCTTCCTGATGTTCGGGCTGATCGCGATCGAGCTGCCGGTCGCCTTCGCGCTGATCGCCGCGGCGCTGGCCTGGCTGCAGTTCGCCTCGCCGGTGCCGATGTCGCTGGTCGTGCAGCGGATGTCGTCGGGGATCGACAGCTTCCCGCTGCTGGCGATCCCGCTGTTCGTGCTGGCAGGCAACCTGCTGAACGTGGGCGGCATCGCGACGCGCATCTTCGAGTTCGCGGTCGCGCTGGTCGGCCACCTGCGCGGCGGGCTGGCGCAGGTCAACATCTTCGCGAGCCTGATCTTCGCGGGCATGTCGGGCGTCGCGCAGGCCGACGCGGCCGGCCTGGGCACGGTCGAGATCAAGGCGATGAAGAAAGAGGGCTTCGACGCCGCGTTCGCGGCCGCGTGCAGCGCGGCCTCGGCGATCGTCGGGCCGATCATCCCGCCGTCGGTGATCATGGTCGTCTACGGCGTGCTGGCGCAGGTGTCGATCGGGGACCTGTTCCTGGCCGGGATCGTGCCCGGCTTCGTGATCGGCGGTCTGCTGATGGCGATGGTGTATTTCCTGGTGGCCACCGGCCGGGTGTA
>CAYGZN010000319.1:0-4012 GCA_964354355.1 uncultured Burkholderiaceae bacterium
GCCAGCATCGGCGAGTAGGTCTGGAAAGTACGCTCGACGCCCTCGCCCGACGAGATCTTGCGCACGATGAACGACGAGTTCAGGCCACGGTTGCGCTTGGCGATCACCACGCCTTCGTACGCCTGCACCCGCTTGCGCGTGCCCTCGACGACGTTGACGTTGACGATCACCGTGTCGCCGGGCGCGAACGCCGGGATGGTCTTGCCGAGCCGGGCGATCTCTTCCTGCTCGAGTTGCTTGATCAGATCCACGTTCTGCACTCCTGGACCATCGTGCGCCGGATTGTTGGAGGAATCGGACCCCGGGCAGAGGATGGCGACTTGACGGTGCGCGGCGCGCTCCGCAAAGCTTTCAATGATAGCCCAATTCGGCCAGAAAGGCCTCGTCTTCGGCCGACAGCCGGCCGTCGGCGCGCGCGCGTTCGATCAGGTCGGGGCGCCTCGCGGCGGTGGTCCGCAGGGACGCCTCGCGCCGCCAGCGGGCGATCCTGACGTGGTGCCCGGACAGCAGCACCGCGGGGGCCGCCTGCCCCTCGAAGGTCTCGGGCCGCGTGTAGTGCGGGCAGTCCAGCAGGCCGTCCGAGAACGAGTCCTGGGCCGTCGAGCCGGCGTCGTTCATCACGCCGGGCAGCAGCCGCACGACGGCGTCGACCAGCGCCAACGCCGGCAGCTCGCCGCCGGACACCACGAAGTCCCCGATCGACACCTCCTCGTCGACCAGGCCGTCGAGCAGGCGCTGGTCGATCGCCTCGTAGCGCCCGCACAGCAGCGTCAGCGCCGGCTCGCGGGCCAGCTGCGCGACGCGCTGCTGGTCCAGCCGGGCGCCCTGCGGCGACAGGTGTACGACCCGCGCCGGCGCACCGTGCTCACTGGCGCGGCGCGCGGCCACCGCGCGCAGGCAACGCGCCAGCGGCTCGGCCATCATCACCATGCCCGGGCCGCCCCCGTAGGGTCGGTCGTCGATGCTGCGGTACGCGTCGGCCGCGTAGTCGCGCGGGTTCCAGCAGCGAAGCCGCCAGATGCCGCGCTCGATCGCACGCCCGGTCACGCCGAACCGCGCCGCGTGGTCGACCATTTCCGGGAACAGCGTGACGACCTCGAAGTCCACGGTTGACGCGCCCTCAGCGCCGCCGGCCGCGCGCACCGCTCAGCGGGACCACTGGGCCTGCCAGTCCGCCACGATTCGCCGCCGTTCGATGTCGACGTCGAGCACATAGGCGGCCACGAACGGGATCAGCGAGCCGGTATCCAGCGTCAGGATCGGGTGCGCCCCGTGGTCGTCGACGGCCGTCACGCGCCCGAGTGCCGCCCCGGCGGCATCGACCACGTCGCAGCCGACCAGGTCGACCCAGTAGTACTCGCCGTCGGACGGGGGCGGGAAGTCGCGGCGCGCGACCAGCACTTCGGCCCCGCGCAGCGCGATCGCATCGTCGCGGTCGCGGGTGCCGCACGGATGCGCGACGATCGAGTCGCTGTGCCGGCGCACCGCGTCGATGTCGATCTCGCCGCCCAGCGCGGGCGAGTTCGCCGAAGCGTCGCGCCGGATCGCCCAGCGACGCGCGCCGAGCAGTGCGGAATCACCGGCCCCCGCGTACGGCTGAACCTTGATCCAGCCCTTGACGCCGTACGCATCGACGACGCGGCCCAGAGCCACGAGGCGATCGTCACTTGCCACGAGGCGATCGTCACTTGCCACGAGGCGATCGTCACCTGCCACGAGGCGATCGTCACCTGCCACCCGGTGATCGTGGCCGCCCGTCACGGGTGTCCCCTCGACGTCGACGGCGCCCGGGCCCCTGGCCTCAGGCGGCCGCGACGGGTGCCTTCTTGGCAAAATCCTTCATCAGGCGCTCGACCGTCGGCGACACCTGCGCGCCCTTGTCGGTCCAGTGCTTGATGCGGTCCAGCGACAGGCGCAGCCCGTCTTCGTTGGCCGCGGCGATCGGATTGTAGAAGCCGAGCCGCTCGATGAAGCGGCCGTCGCGGCGATTGCGGCTGTCGGTGGCCACCACGTTGAAGAAGGGCCGGCTCTTGGCGCCGCCCCGAGACAAGCGAACAACAACCATCGGGGTTCCTTGGAATTCGTTTCGGGAAACCCGTGATTATAGCCGGCCGGCGGCGCAGCTGGCTAGCGATGTTTGCCGGGGCGGGCCGACGGCCGCGGCCCGCCCGACGCGAGCGGCGTGCTCAGTAGCGCTGGAAGCCGCTGCCGATGAAGCTGCCGCCACCGGCCCGGCCCTGCACGCCGGACGGGAGGCTCCCATAGGGCACCGGCAGGCCCGGGCGTTCGAGCCCCGGCGGCACTGCGCGGCCCGCCACGTTCACGAACGGCACCACGGGGCCGATGAAGCCGGGCGGCAGCCACCCGTAGCCGTGATAGACGTCGGAGCCGCCTGCCGCGGTCGGCGGCACGTCGCTCGTGGACACGACCGTGGCGCCAGCCTGGCGCGCCTCGTCGAGTTCGCGGGATCGTTCCTGCTGGCGCCTGTTGAACGCGGCAGCCTGCTTGGCCCAGTACTCGCGCTCCTTCGCCGCGCGCGCCCGGTCGTCCTGCGGCACCGGGTAACGGTAGCTCTCGAGCTGGGTGCCCGACGAAGGCCGCTGATCGCTCACCACGAGCGTGCCGTCGGCCGCGACCGAGCTGTAGATGGTCGTCGCCGGCGGAGCCTGCATCTGCCGCTGGGCCGCCGCCAGTTCCTTCTCGACGATGCCGCGAGGCATGGCGTCCGCCGTGCTGTCGACGCGAGGCTTGGCGTCGGCCGCCCACACGGCGCCGCTGACCACCACCGAGCCCAGGAGCGCGATCGTCACCTTGAGAGCCATGGCACACCTCACTGTCGGAATATTTAACACATTGATTCACAAGCACTTTTGATTCTAGCCGGGTGTTGCGAAAATGCAAGCGGCGTTTGTCACGCGGCGACCGCGGCCACCCCACGGCCGATTCGGAGGCGGCGGACCCCGAAGAGGTCGGAGACGAGGCCGGCTCAGAACAGGCCGAGCTGCGCGCCGTCGTGCGGCCCGCTTCGGGCGTCGCCCCGGAGCCCGTCCTGAGACCACCCCGCGCGGTCGGGGCGTCCCGGCGCCACGAACAGGTCGGTGCGCAGGGCCGGGCGATTCCGCTCGAACCCATAGCGGCGCAGCCGCGCGTCGATGCGCATCCGGATCATCTCGGCGAAGATCCCCTCGCCCTTCATGCGCATGCGGAAACGCGGGTCGTTGTCCCGCCCGCCGCGCATGTCCTGCAGGCGCGCGAGCACGCGGCGCGCCCGGTCGGGAAAGTGCTCGGCGAGCCAGTCGCGAAACACCTGCTTCAACTCCCACGGCAGTCGCAGCACGATGTAGTTGGCGTGCCGCCCGCCGGCTTCGAATGCGGCGTCGAGCACGGCCTCGATCTCGGGCTCGTTGATGAACGGAATCACCGGCGCCAGCGACACGCCGACCGGGATGCCGGCCTCGGCGAGCCGGCGGATCGTCTCCAGGCGCCGCCACGGGGCGGCCGCGCGCGGCTCCAGGATCCGCGCCAGCGCCGCATCGAGCGTGGTGACGGTGACGAACGCAACGACCAGGCCCTGGCGCGCCATCGGCGCCAGCAGGTCGATGTCGCGCTCGACGAGGCTCGACTTGGTCACGAACGACAGCGGATGGTGGCATTCGGCCAGCACCTCGATGCAGCTGCGCGTGATGCGGTGCGTGCGTTCGATCGGCTGCCACGCGTCGGTGGCCGCCCCGATCGCAATCGGCGAGCACCGATAGGCGGGCGCCGACAGCTCGCGCCGCAGCAGGTCGGGCGCATTGATCTTTGCGAACAGCCGGGTCTCGAAGTCCAGCCCCGGCGACAGGCCCAGATAGCTGTGGTTGGGCCGCGCGTAGCAGTAGACGCAGCCGTGCTCGCAGCCCCGGTACGGATTCAGCGACTGGTCGAACGGCAGGTCCGGCGACGTGTTGTGCGACAGGATCGAGCGCGCGTGCTCGAGGGTGACCACGGTCGGGTGCCCGGGGGGCACGTCGTC
>CAYGZN010000320.1:0-3998 GCA_964354355.1 uncultured Burkholderiaceae bacterium
GTGGCGCTGGACGACATCCCGCTGCTCTTCCTCTACGACTTCGACGGCCCCGGGCCCGACACCAACGCGATGGGCAGCCCGACGCTGGGCAACGCCGTCGAGACGTCGGCCGCCGGCGGCGACTCGGGCGCGCCGGTGTTCATCGTGCGGGGCAACTACCGCGCGCTGGCCGGGCTGCTGACCTTCGTGGCCGACCTGAACAACCCCGGCGTGCGGCACTCGACGTTCGGCGCGTCGGGCGGCGGCGTGCTGCTGGGGCCGCTGCGGGAGTGGCTGGACGCGGTCGTCGGGAGGTAGGCCATTTGGGCGATGGGTGGATGCGCACCCAGGATTCGCGCGCTACGCTTCGACCTTGGTTCGACATGGCAAATTTCCAGGCAAACCATGCGCAGCGTAAGCATGCACGAAGCCAAGTCCTCGCTGTCCAGCCTGGTAGACGCCATCGAGCGCGGCGTCTTGCGGGAGGTCATCATCGCGCGCAACGGCAGGCCGGCCGCGCGCCTGGTTGCCATCGAGATGGTTCCGCAGGGCCGAAGGCTTGGGGTGGCCAAGGGGCGATTCGAGGTGCCCGCCGGCATCGACCGCAGCAACGACAAGGTGGGCAAGTTGTTCCGGGGGGCCTGATCGGTTCGAGTCCTTCTCGACACGCACATCGCGCTCTGGGCGATGCCCGATGACCCGTTCGACCGCATGCTGATCGCGCAGGCGCTTGCCGAACCGCTGCGCCTGCTTACCGCCGACCGCACGGTGGCGCGGTACAGCGACTCGGTCGTGCTGGTCTGAGGTCGATCCAAACCGGCTGTCAGTGCAAGCCGGCTTGATCGAATTATCGTAACGCGTTACGATAATTCGATGCCCAACCCGCCTCAATCGCCCCAGTCGCCCGAACCGCCCGGCGCACCTGCCCGCCGCCGTGGCCGCCCCCGGACCGGTGCAGCAATGCCGGCTGCCGAGCGAATGCGCCTGTACCGCTCGCGCCTTCGCGCGCAAGGCGTGCGCCCGGCGTCCATCCGGGACCGCGACCCATGGCTGCGTGCGCTGAGCTTTCACGATGCGCCGCTGCTGACACCCGGCGAGCAGGACGTGCTGCGCCGCTTCGTCGACGGCCTGCGCCGGATCGCGCCTGCCGCGCAATCAGTGCGCCTGTTCGGCAGCCGCGCCC
Organism: uncultured Burkholderiaceae bacterium; assembly: GCA_964354355.1. Classification (GTDB taxonomy): domain Bacteria; phylum Pseudomonadota; class Gammaproteobacteria; order Burkholderiales; family Burkholderiaceae_E; genus CAYGZN01. The sequence continues at coordinate 1,163 of CAYGZN010000320.1, forward strand.
GCGGCGACAGCACGGCGGATTCCGACCTCGACGTCGCAGTGGACTTCGACGCCGAGCCCGGTGCGCAGGTGCTGGCTCGTCTGTCCGACCTGGCCCTGCGCGCCCGGATGCCGTACCAGTACAGCGGTCATCCCATCGTGCTGCGGCCCGTGGGCCTGGACCGCATCGCAGACGCCTCCTTCCTGATCGCCAACCGCACGGAGCTGCGCACACTATGGACAAGGCCACCCGCCAGGCAGCAGTCGCCGGTGAGATCGACGCAACCATCGAGGCAATCGGGTCGGCGCTGAACAACCTGGACGGGCCGCACGGCGTGCGATACCGGTCGGCCGCCCGCGACTTCTACTACGCGGCGTTTCACATGGCCAGCGCACTGCTCGCCGACCGCAGCCTGACGGCGCGCAGCCACGACGCCACCCAGCAGATGCTGGCCACCCACTTCGTGCGTGCCGGCGCGCTGCCTGCGGACACCGCCCGGCGATACAACCAGCTGATGGAGCGCCGGCACACGGCCGACTACAAACCCAGCGTCCCCGTGGACGCGACCGACATCGCGGAGTTCCGCGATTGGCTGTGCGACTTCATCCTAGCCTGCGCCGCGCTGCTGGTGCATCGGCCACCCAGGAAGGCACAGGCTGCGCTGTCGGGGCTGCTCGACGCGCTGCGGAGCCTGCGTCTGGACGGCGGCTGACCGCCGTCCGGCATCGACCGCCCGTGCCGCATCGAACGATGCGCGACAGTGACTCGGGCGCTAGAATCGGTTCAAACGAGGGCCCGCACATGGCAACGCTTTCCTTCGACACGCTGCGGTTCGCCAATCGTCTGAAGGCGGCTGGCATTCCATCCGCGCAGGCGGAAGCCGAAGCGGAAGCGCTGTCCGAGGTGTTCGGTGCCGGCCTGCAGCAGGTCGCCACGCAGCAGGACGTGATCGACGCCGGCAGCGCGCTGCGCCGCGAGTTGCGCGAGCTGGAACTGCGAATCGAAGCCCGCTTCGCGGGCCTCGCGGGCGAAACCACCCTGTTGAAGTGGATGATCGGCGTGCTGCTGGCCGGGGTGGCGTCGCTGGTGCTCAGGGCGTTTTTCTAGCGCGACTGCCGGCGCGGCTGCAGGCGCACCGCCCGGGAACAGGTCGCGCGCCGGCCTCGACCAGCCTGGGATCTGCTGCCGGACAGAATCGGCGCAAGATCAGTATTCTGCATTTTTCGGACAAACTCTCCATATACTCGTTAGTATTCGGACATTGCCGCCCTTCGCCCGGAAGCATCACCCCTAACGTGGACAGCACCCCGGAAATCCTGTTCAGCGATGCCCGGGACGCCGCGCAGTCCAGGCGCGTACGCCGAATGGCCGCGGCAGGAGGACTCAAGAAGCTCTACGCCGGCGTCTACACATCGAACCTGGACGCGCCGCCGGCCGCAGTCGTCCAGCGCCACTGGCTGCAGATCGTCGGCCACCTGCTGCCCGCAGGCGTCATCTCCCACCGCTCGGCCTTCGACGGTGGTCCGCAGGCGGGCAGCCTCTACATCACACGCGGCAAGACACGGCGCACGCTGCAACTGCCGGGCCTTGCAGTCGAGGTGCTGCCCGGCCCGGGCGCAGTCACGGCGGGCACGATGCGCGATGTGGCCTACGGCAGCCTGTTCCTGTCGAGTGAAGCGCGTCGGTTCCTGGAGAACCTGACCCGTGGACGTGGCTGGGCCGAGCGCGTCATCCCACAGGCGGCGCTCGAGGCGCTGCTCGAGAAGATGCTGGCACTGCGCGGCGAGCATCGATTGAACGGCCTGCGCGACGCCTGCGGCGCCCTGGCCGACGGGCTGGGCCTGTCGGCGGAGTACAGGCGCCTGGACCGACTCGCCGCCGCCCTGCTGGGCTCGCACAGCGCCAGCAGGCTCTCCACGCGGCAGGCGATGGCGCGCGCGGCCGGACGGCCCTACGACCCCGAGAGGGTCGAACTATTCGATGCGTTGTTCGCGGCCTTGAACCAGCACGTCATTGCCCCCGTGGCGGACCCGGCACCACGGGGTGCCGCCCGCGAGGACTTCGCCTTTTTCGAAGCGTACTTCTCCAACTACATCGAAGGCACCACGTTCACCGTCGCCGAGGCCGAGCGCATCGTGTTCGAAGGCCACATCGTCGAGAACCGCCATCAGGACTCGCACGACGTTCTCGGCACCTTTGCAGCGGCCACGCGGTCGCCCTGGCGCGACCAGCCGGCAAGCGACCCCGATGGGTTCCTCGCATGGCTGAAGAGTGTCCATGCACTGGTCATGCAGCAACGCCCGGACAAGAGACCAGGCGACTGGAAAGACCAGGTCAACCAGGCCGGCTCCACGGTATTCGTGCTGCCCGAGCTCGTGCCCGGCACACTTCGCGAAGGCTTCGAACGCATCGGCGCCCTGGTGGAGCCGGTGGCGCGTGCGCTGATGACGATGTTCGTGGTCACCGAGGTGCACCCATTCGCCGACGGCAACGGGCGAACCGCGCGGCTGGCGATGAATGCCGTGCTCAGCCAAGCCGGGCAGTGCCGCACGATCGTGCCGACCGTCTATCGTGAGGACTACCTGCTGCCGCTGAAGGCGCTTAGCCACCACGGCGACCCGGGCCCGTTCATCGCGGCGATGACGCGCATCCAGTCGTGGACCGCGGCGTTCGACTACTCGCAGGCACGCGGGGAATTGCGAGTCCAGCTTGCGCGCTGCAACGCGTTCCAGGAGGACCTGCACCGGTTCAGGCTGGTGTTCCCCGAGCCTTCGAAGGCGGTGAGATAAGCGCTGCGCGTCGAGCAGCAGGCGCATCAGCGCCCTTCGAAGCCCGCCAGGACTTCGTCGGGAAGCGG
>CAYGZN010000321.1:0-3985 GCA_964354355.1 uncultured Burkholderiaceae bacterium
GTTGGGCACGTTGGGCACCCGATCGATCGTGAAGACGACGTCCTCGGCGCCGAAGGCCGAGCCGTCGTGGAACTTCACGCCGGGCCGCAGCCGGAACTCCCAGGTGAGCTCGTCGACCAGGCGCCAGTCGGTGGCCAGCTGCGGCACGATCGCGCCGTCCTTGTCCTGGAAGGTCAGCTTCTCGTACAGCAGCTCGTGCGACGAGCCGGTCGGGAACGCCGCGAAGAAGTGCGGATCGAGCGTGTTCAGCTCGAGCTTCGTGCCCAGCGTCAGCGTCTGCGCGCGCAGCCCCCAGGCCGGCTGGCCCAGCAGCGCCGCGCCCAGCAGCAGTGCCGCCAGGCGCCGCGCCGAGTGCAAGGCCCGGCGGACGCGGGTCGGCGCAATCCCTGGTCGTGCCCCCATCGGTGGATCCTCCTGCAGCGCGGCGGTCTCGTTTCCGCGGACGACGCCTTTACGGGCGACGCGTCCACGGGCGACGCGTCCACGGGCGGCTTACCCGCATGCGTCGTGATCGCTGCGGGCAACGTGCGCGAGCGCGCTATCCTCGCGACATCCGGACTATAACCTGCACCGCGCAGCGATCCCCATGCAGATCCCCCGCGTCGCCGTCGGCGGCTTCATGCTCGAGAGCAACTCGCACTCGCCGGTGGCCACCCGCGAGGAGTTCGCCTCGGTCTGCGACCTGCGCGGCGTCGCGCTCGAGGCCGACTGGCGCAGCGAGCACCCGCTGGCCGCCTCGACGATCTCGGGCTTCGTCGCGGCGATGAACGCGGCCGGCCCGTGGGAGCCGGTGCCGCTGCGCCACGCGGGCGGGGGCGCCAGCGGGCCCGTCGAGCAGGGCTACTTCGACGAGCTCGTCGACGAGATGTGCGCGCGGCTGCGCGCGGCGCTGCCGGTCGACGGCGTGTTCCTGTCGCTGCACGGCGCGGCCATCGCCACCGTCGACCCGGACCCCGACGGCACGCTGCTGGCGCGCGTGCGCGAGGTCGTGGGACCGGCGGTGCCGGTGCTCGCCACGCTGGACCTGCACGGCAACATCGTGCAGCGCATGGTCGACGCGGCCAGCGTGCTGGTCGCCTACCGCACCAACCCCCACGTCGACATGCCCGAGCGCGGCGCCGAGTGCGCGTCGCTGCTGCACGAGATGCTGCGCGGCATGGCGCCGGCGGCCGCGTTCGTGAAGCTGCCGTTCGTGCCGCCGTCGGTGACGCAGAACACCGCGTCCGGGCCGTACGGCGACCTGATCGACTACGGCCAACGCTGTGTCGACGCCGACGTGGCCAACGTGTCGATCCTGTCGGGCTTCACGCTGGGCGACACGCCCAAGAACGGCATGTCGGTGATCGTGACCACGCGGGGCCGGCCCGACAAGGCGCGCGCGCTGGCCCGGCAGATCGCCGCGTTCGCGTGGAGCGAGCGGCAGCGCTACGTGCCGCGGCTGACGTCGCTGGCGGACGCCACGCGCAGGGCGCTCGAGTGCGGGCGCGACGCCGGCAAGCCGTCGCTGCTGTTCGCCGACGTGGCCGACAACCCCGGAGGCGGCGGCCGCGGCAACACCGTGTGGATCCTGCAGGCGTTCGTGCAGGCCGGCGTGCAGGGGGCGGTGTTCGGCCCGGTGTTCGATCCGCCGCTGGCCGCACAGGCGCACCGCCTGGGCGAGGGCGCGCGCCTGGACGCGGTGTTCAACCGCGACGAGGACCATCCGCTGTCGGGGCGCTTTGCCGCGCCGGCCGTCGTCGAGCGCCTGCACGCCGGCGCCTACGTCGCGCGCCGCGGCATCTCGGCGGGCAACGCGATCGACAACGGCCCGACCGCGCTGCTGCGCGTGGGCGGCGTGCGGGTCGTCGTGATCAGCCGCCGCGACCAGGCGCGCGATCCGGTGCAGTTCGAGATGCTCGGCATCGACCTGGCACGCGTGCGCGCACTGGTGGTGAAGTCGCGCGGCCACTTTCGCGCGGCCTTCGACGAGTTCTTCGGCGACGAGCGGATCGTCGAGGTCGACGTGCCCGGGCTGACCACGCCGGTGCTCGCCAACGTCGCCTGGCAGCGGATGCCGCGGCCGGTCTATCCGCTGGATCCCGACCTGCAGTGGTCGCCGCCGTAGGCGGGCGACGCCGCCGCTACAGCCGGTTGCGCACGAGGCGGCCCGCCTTCATGACCACCGGCATCCGTGCGCCCTGGCGCTGCAGCAGCGTCACGTCGGTCGTCGGATCGCCATCGACCACGATCAGGTCGGCGATGGCACCGCGCGCGATGACGCCCAGCCGGCCTTCCCGGCCCAGCAGCCGGGCATTGACGCGGGTCGCGCTCTGCAGGATCTCGGCCGCGCCGAGCGCCGGCAGCCGCAGCGAGAACTCGTTGCTCTGGTCGTCGTGCATGGACCCGAGCAGGTCGGTGCCGAAGCCGATCGGCACGCCGACCGACTTCGCGATGCGCAGCGACTCCACGCCCTGCAACTTGACGCGGTCGAGCTTGGTCATCATCGCCTCGGACCAGCCCAGCTTCGCACCCTCGCGGGCGAGCGAATCGTAGGTCGCCAGCGTCGGCACCAGCGTCGCGCCGTGGCGGACCATCTCGCGCGCCGACGCCTCGTCGAGCAGGTTGCCGTGCTCGATCGTGCGCACGCCCGACTGCACGGCGCGCGTGATCGAGCGCGGCGAGTAGGCGTGCGCCATCACGTAGGTGTTGGCGGCTTCGGCTTCCTCGCAGATCGCCCGCAGCTCCTGCAGCGAATACTGCGTGCCGTCGATGGGGTCGGTCGGCGACGATACCCCGCCGCCGGCCATCACCTTGATCTGGTGCGCGCCGCTGCGGATCTGCTCGCGCGCGGCGCGGCGCACCTCGCCCACGCCGTCGGCGATGGTGCCCAGCAGCCCCAGGCCGGCGCAGCTGCAGAACAGGGTCTTGACCGCCAGCGGCCGGGTGTCGCCGTGGCCGCCCGTCTGCGAGATCGCCTGGCCCGCGATGAACAGCCGCGGGCCGCGGAAGTGCCCGCGTTCGACGGCCTCGACCAGCCCGTGGTCGGCGCCGGCCGCGTCGCGCACCGTCGTGAAGCCGCGCTCGAGCATCGCCTCGAGGATGTCCTTGGCCTGCGCCGCGATCAGCGTCGCGGGCGTCATCGACAGCTTCAGGAAGTCCGGCATCGTCGAGGTCACGTGCACGTGCGCGTCGATCAGCCCGGGCAGCAGCGCGCGCCCGGCCACGTCGACGATTCGCGCGTCGTCGACCGGGGTCGCGTCGAACAGCACGTCGGCGATGACCTCGCCCTCGACGACGACCGTCGCGTTCGGGCGCATCGTGGCCGTGGCGCTGTCGAAGAGGTGGGCGTTGCGAAACACGGTGCGTGGCGGGCGCGAGGTCATGGCAGTGGACTCCGGGAGGCGGGGCGTGCGGGAATCGGGGCCGCCTCAGATGTTGCGGCCGGCATCGCGCCAGTACGGCTCGCGCAGGCGCCGCTTGAAGATCTTGCCCGAGTCCTCGCGCGGCAGCGGGCTCTGGAAGACGATCCGGTTCGGCACCTTGTAGTCGGCGATTCGGGCGCGCAGCCAGTCGCGCACCGCGTCCTCGCCGAGCTCGACGCCGGGCTGCGGCTCGACGTGCGCGCACAGCTGCTCGCCCAGCACGTCGTGCGGGATGCCGAACACCGCGCAGTCCTTGACGCCCGGCATCTGCACCAGGACGCCCTCGATCTCGGCGGGGTAGATGTTGGTGCCGCCCAGGATCACCATGTCGCGCACCCGGTCGCACAGGAACAGGTAACCGTCCTCGTCCAGGTAGCCGACGTCGCCGCAGGTGATCAGCCCGTCGCGGTCGATCTCGGCGCGCCGCTCGGGCAGTCCGTGGTAGGTGAAGGCCGAGAAGGCGCCCTGGCGCACGAAGACCTCGCCGGGCTCGTTCGGGGGCAGCTCGCGGCCCTGCGCGTCCAGGATCCTGACCGTCGCGCCGGGCAGCGCGCGGCCCACCGTGCCCGGCCGCTCGAGCGCCA
>CAYGZN010000322.1:0-3980 GCA_964354355.1 uncultured Burkholderiaceae bacterium
TTCGCGCCGACCGACGCGGCCTTTGCCAAGCTCCCCGCCGGCACGCTCGACGCGCTGCTGAAGGACAAGCCGGCCCTGCAGAAGGTCCTCACCTACCACGTCGTGCCCGGCAAGGTCATGGCCGCCGACGTCAAGACCGGCAGCGTCAAGACCGTCCAGGGCCAGGACATCATGCTGAAGGTCGAGGGGGGCAAGGTGATGGTCAACGGCGCCAACGTCACGGGTGCGGACGTCGTCGCAAGCAACGGCGTGATCCACGTGATCGACGCCGTGCTGCTGCCCAAGTAAGCCCGCGCAGTTCCGCAAGTCGGCCGGCGAGGCGCCCAGGCGCCCCGCCGGTCTTCCCGGATGCAAGACGCGAGCGCGTCGCGGGCAACGTCGCGCCGTGCGTCACCACAGGTGGGCGCACTGCACCGCCAGCCACTTCGCCAGGCCCGCATTGACCTCGACCGGCCGCTCCTGGGCCATCCAGTGGCCGCACGGCACGACCACCTCGGTCAACCGGTCGCAGGCGGTGCGCATCGGCTCGGCGAGGCGCGAGTCGACCGTCTCGCAGGTGTAGTCGTACAGCCCGTGAAAGAACAGCACCGGCATCGACAGCCGCCCCGCGTTCGGCGCACGACGGGCGTACTGCACGTTGCGCCCGGCGTTCATGTACCAGGCCCCGGGCCCGAAGAACCCGTTGCCAGCGAGCGCGCTGGCATAGCGGTGCAGGTCTTCCTCGGTGAGGACGTCGCGGTCCATCGGCAGGTCGGGCGCGCGGTCCCTGCCGCCGAACCAGCCGCCCTCGCGACGAACGGACGCGGTGCGTGCCGGCTTGCCGCGGCCCGCAGGATCGCCCCTGCGCATCAGGGCCTTGACGGTGGCGACCGGATCGGCCTCGAGTGCGCGGCACGCCTGCTCGAAGTGCTCCTCGTAATTGAGCCAGTAGTCCCACTGGCCGGCCGGAAACGCGTCTGCCGGATAGACGCGGCGGTCGACCAGCGGCAACAGGTGGACCGGCGCGAATCCGGCGGGAACGTACGGCACACACAAACCGGCCACCCCCAGGCAGCGATCGGCATGGTGGCTGGCGAGGCTCCAGACCACCGGTGTGCCCCAGTCGTGGCCGACCCAGACCGCTGCGTCACGCCCCAGCGCGGCCAGCAATTCGAGCATGTCCAGCACGGCGTGCTCCAGCGCGTAGTCCTCGTGCCGCGGGTACAAGCTCGAGCGGCCGTAGCCGCGCATGTCGGGCGCAATGGCCCGGAAACCCAGCTCGGCAAAGCAGCGCAGCTGATGGCGCCAGCTGCTCGACAGCTCCGGCCAGCCGTGCACGAAGACGATCGGCGGCGCATCGTGCGCCCCGCACGACAGGTAGAACGTGGTGTGGCGCGGCGTGCGTGCGACGTGTTCGGTGATCGGAAAGGGCATGGTGACTCCCGGGGTCAGGTGCGAGGCAATCTCGTGACGGCCGTGTCAGATCGTCGACTCAGGCGGGGGATTCGCCATGACGAGCCGCCGAACCTCGCGGGCCTGTTCCCGCACGGTCGGCAGTTCGAAGAGAACGCTGGGGGACAGCGACACGCCGATGGCCGCGTCGATGCGTGACAGCACCCGCATGGCACTCAACGAATCGCCGCCGAGCTCCAGGAACGGCGTGTCGATATCGACCGAGACCACCCCCAGGACGTCGGACCAGATTTCGCCCAGCAGCGCCTCGAGGGCGTCGTGCGTCTCGTGAGCCGGTGACGCGGTCGTCGGGCCGGGCGGCGGCAGCGCGCGGCGATCGATCTTGCCGTTGGCATCTTTCGGGAGCCGTTCGACGACGACCCAGCGCTGCGGCACGCAGCCCGGCATGCGGGCGGCGACCCGCCGGCGCAGGTCGTCGAGCGCCGGCGCGGCACCGGCGGCGGGCACCAGATACGCCACGATCCAGGCGTCGCCGCGTTCGTCCTCGCGCACGTCGGCCACCGCGGCCGCAATTCCGGGCCCGCCCGCCAGACAGGCTTCGAGCGCCGCAAGGTCGATCCACCTGCCGCGCCATTTCACCGTCAGCGAGCGTCGGCCGAGGTGGATGAGCTCGCCGTCGGCGCTCCACCGGCACAGGTCGCCGCTGCGGTAGCGGCGTAGCGTCGGGTCCAAGGCGTCCGCTTCGAAGGCCGCGGCGGTCAGGTCCGGTCGGCGCCAATACCCGAGCGCCAGGTACCGGCTTCGCACGAACAGTTCGCCGATTTCCCCGCAGGCCGCCGGCGTGCCGTCGTCGGCGAGCACTTCCAGCGTCACGTCGGCCGTGGCCCGGCCGATCGGAAGCGCGCCCTGCGCAACGTCATCGTCACCGCGGCCGATCCACTGGCTGACCAATCCGCACTCGGTCGCGCCGAGCCCGTTTGCCAGCACCGCGCCGGGTGGACAGCTGCGGCGAAACACGGCGAAGTCGTGACTCGATGCTCGATCGCCCTCGAGGCGAACGCAGCGCAGGGCCTCGAACCCGCCCTTGCCCACGATTTCTCTGAACAACGCGGGGACCGAATGGTAGACGGTGATCCGCTGCGTACGCAGCCACTGCGCGGCCGAGTCGATGCCGTCTGCACGGGGGTCGACGGGAACGCAGGCCGCGCCGTTGAGGATCGCGCCGAACAAACTCGACACGGCGCCGCTGAAGTGCGGCGACTGCAGCAGCGACAGGCGGTCCTGCGCGCACAGACCGAGGTTGTTCGTGTAGCGGCGGACGTTGTGCAGCACGTTCCGGTGGCTGTCGTAGACCCCCTTCGGGGTCCCGGTCGAGCCGGAGGTGAAGTAGATGTACGCGATCGAATCCGCGGTCGGTGCGTCGAGGCCGAACGGTCCAGCACGCCCCGGGTCGGCCCGGTCCCGATCACCGGCCGGCGCCGGCGAGTCGTCCACCCCGATCGATACCACCCGCGCGCCGGCAACCAGATCGCGGGCCAGCGACTCGAACTCGGGCAGCGCGAACGCAGCGTCCGGTCCGGCGAGCTCGACGATGCGTCGCAGTTCCGAGCGCTCGGCCATCGGATCGAGCGGCACATACGGACGGCCGGCCTTCAACGCAGCCAGCGTCGCCACGACCGCCCGCGCACCCTGCGTGGCCAGCAACAGCACCGGCGACCCGGCTTCGCCACCCAGCGCGTGCAGGCGGTACGCGAGCCGCTCGCTCGCCCGATCCAGCTGGCGATAGTCGAGCTGGCCGTCGCGTGCGATCACCGCCGGCCGGTCGGGATGGCTTGCCAGGCACTCGGCGAATCGGCTGGGAATCGACTGCTCCGTCTGTCCGATCGGGAACCGGTCGGAAGGCTTCGAGTTCATGGCCATGCTCACGGGGCCGTGCGGATCGCTACGCGGGCGGCGGATCGATGAGGCGGTAGCGGTCGGGAGCCAGCCTGCAGATCGGGCACGCGTCGGCCGGGATCCGGTTGAGGATCGAGCCGCAGTTGGCGCACACGTAGTAGCGGCCCGTCTTGGCGTCGATCGTTCGCGCGACGGTCTCGAAGAAGGCGTCCGACCACTTGCGGATGGCGTCGATCAGGCCGCGATGCTGGCGCTCGGACTGCCACGCCCACGTGGTCACGGTCACGGCCTCGGGAACGTCCGCGCCCTCCAGGCGCCTGAGGATCGACGGATAGCTCTGGTCGATGTCGTGGATCTCGTTGCGCACCGCGGCCAGCAGGTTCTCGCGCGTCGTGCCGACCCGGGGCGCGATGCGCGCCGCCCGTGGAACCTCGGCGCCGGATGCCGCCAGCACGCGTGCGTGGTTCTGCGCGTGCACGCGCTCCGACGCAGCGAGCGCGAAGAACAGGTACGCGATGCCGCGATACCCCTCGGCCCCCGCCCTGCCCGCGTACGCGACGTAGTGCTCGTGCATCGTCAGTTCGCGATCGCGCGCCTCGGCCAGCGCCGCCAGCGCGTCGGCGCGGTCACCGGCCCGGGTGGACCGCAGCCACACGGCCAGCGGCACGCCCGCCGCCAGCGTCGCACCGTGG
>CAYGZN010000323.1:0-3969 GCA_964354355.1 uncultured Burkholderiaceae bacterium
CGAGACCACGTTCAAGGAAGAGACCGAGACCGACCTCTTCGGCGAGCAGACGGTGCTCTGCGGCGGCTGCGTGGAGCTCGTCAAGGCCGGCTTCGAGACCCTCGTGGAAGCGGGATACGCGCCGGAGATGGCCTACTTCGAGTGCCTGCACGAGCTCAAGCTGATCGTGGACCTGATCTACGAGGGCGGCATCGCCAACATGAACTACTCGATCTCCAACAACGCGGAGTTCGGCGAGTACGTGACGGGCCCGAAGATGATCAACGCCCAGACCAAGCAGGTGATGAAGCAGGTGCTGGCCGACATCCAGTCGGGCGAGTACGCCAAGCAGTTCATCCTCGAGAATCGCGCCGGGGCGCCCACGCTGCTGTCGCGCCGGCGCATGATGGCGGAACACCCGATCGAGCAGGTCGGCGAGCAACTGCGGGCGATGATGCCGTGGATCAAGGCGAACAAGCTGGTCGACCGCTCCCGCAACTGACCGCCATGACGGGTGGCGGGCCGCCGGCGGCGAACGACGCGCCGGGTCCCGGCCTGCTGCACCCCGACTGGCAGGACTGGCTGACCTCGAACCTGGTTCGGGGTGTGGCCGACGGGCCGCTGCTGGCGCACATGCTGGCCAATGGCTTCGAGGACGGCTACGCGCGCGTGGCCATCTCGGTCGTGCGCTCGATGACCGAACGGGTCCGCCAGCAGGATCCGGCGATGCTGCGCGACTACCGGGCCGACCCGGTCAGACTGCCTGCGGGGGCCCGGCTGCGGGCCGCCGATCGTGAGGTCCACGTCGCGATGGTGCTGGCCAACCCGAACGTTGCGCTGATAGAAGGCCTGCTGTCCGAGCAGGAGTGCGACAAGCTGGTGCAGCTGTCGCGTGCCAGGCTGCGGCGTTCCGAAGTGGTCGATCCGCTGTCGGGCCGACTCGAGATCAGCGGCGTTCGCCGCAGCGAGGGCGCGCACTTCGCGCACGGCGAGAACGCCGTCGTGCAGCGGATCGAGCAGCGCATCGCGGCGCTCACGGGGCTGCCGGTCTCGCACGGCGAGCCGCTGCAGATCCTGCACTATCCGGTCGGCGGCGAATACGAGCCGCACCACGACTATTTCGACCCCGCCTACGAGGGGGCGCAGGTCCACCTGGCGCGCGGCGGACAGCGGGTGGCCACGATGATCATGTACCTGAACGAGCCGCAGGAAGGCGGCGACACCTTCTTCGCGGAGCTCGAACTGTCGGTGCGGCCGCGCCGGGGTGCGGCGCTGTACTTCGAGTACCACAACGCCGCCGGCGAACTCGACGCCCGCTGCCTGCACGCCGGCGTGCCGGTTGCCCGCGGCGACAAGTGGATCGCCACCAAGTGGCTTCGCGAGGGGCCCTATCACGCCTGAGCGCGCGGCGAACGCCCAACGGCGAAAGCCGGTGGCGGCGTGCGGACGGTGCACGCGTGGACGGTGCAGTTGTCTTGGGCGCCCGCGCCCGGTAGGCTAGTGGCCGATGAACGAACCCAAGCGCCGCCGGCTCCGCCCATTCCCGGCCACGAGGCCTGTCCGCGCAGTCGCCGCGGTCGAGGAAATCGTGGTGCCGCCGCGGCCACGTTCGCGCGGCGTGTACATCCTGCCGAACGCGTTCACCACCGCCAACCTGTTCGCGGGCTTCTACGCGATCGTGCAGGCCATGAACGGCCGGTTCGAGCACGCGGCCGTGGCGATCTTCGTGGCGATGATGCTCGACAGCCTCGATGGGCGGGTCGCCCGGCTCACCAACACGCAGAGCGCGTTCGGCGAGCAGTACGACTCGATGTCGGACATGGTGTCGTTCGGCGCGGCGCCTGCGCTGATCGTCTACGAGTGGGCGCTGCGCGGCATGGGCAAGCTCGGCTGGCTGGCCGCGTTCGTCTACGTCGCGGGCGCGGCGGTGCGGCTGGCGCGCTTCAACACGAACATCGGCGTGGTCGACAAGCGTTTTTTCCAGGGGCTGCCCAGCCCGGCGGCGGCGGCCCTCGTGGCCGGCCTGGTCTGGATCGCGACCGACCTGCGCGAGGCACGGTGGACCGACGCGACCGGCACTGACCTGCGTTGGGTGGCGTGGCTGCTGACCGTGTACGCCGGGATCACGATGGTCTCGAACGCCCCGTTCTACAGCTTCAAGGACATCAACCTGAAGCAGCGGGTTCCCTACATGGTGGTGCCCGGCATCATCCTGGCCTTCGTGCTCGTGTCGTCCGATCCGCCGCTGGTGCTGTTCAGCCTGTTTCTGGCCTACGGCCTGTCGGGCTACGTGATGTGGTTCGTGCGCTGGCGCTCCGGCAAGCCGTCGCTGGTGGCGCGCCCCGGCAGCGCGCCGCCGGCCGCCGAGAAGTCGCCGCCCGCCCATAAGCCGCCGGGCTCGCCGCCGGGCTGATCGGACGCGCGCCCGGCCACCGGGATCGCCTGCCGCCGGGATCGCCAAATTGACCGTCGCTGCATGCGCTCGGTACAATCTAGGGTTTTGTTCAGCGGCAGGCAAATCGATGTCGGCGCAATCCATGCGACGCAAGCCCCTCGTGATCGGCAACTGGAAGATGAACGGCGACGTCGACGGCGCCGAGCGCCTGATCGCCGATCTGCGCGCCGCGCTCGATCCCGGGCTGCTGGACCGGGTCGCCGTCGCGGTCTGCCCGCCGTTCCCGTACCTGGGCCTGGCGGCGGCGCGACTGGCGGGCAGTGCGATCGGCTGGGGCGCACAGAACGTGGCGGCCTACCCCAACGGCGCCTACACCGGCGAAGTCTCGGCGACGATGCTGGCCGACCTGCGCTGCGCGTGGACGCTGGTCGGTCACTCGGAACGGCGCACGCTGTTCGGCGACACCGATGCCGAGGTGGTCCGCAAGGCGCAGCAGGCGCTGGCCGCCGGCGTCGCGCCGGTCGTGTGCGTGGGCGAGACGCTCGCCGAGCGCGAGTCCGGCGCGACCGAGTCGGTGCTCGGGCGACAGCTCGACGCAGTCGGTGCAGTCCTGGCTGCTGCCGGCGAGGGTGTCGTGGTCGCGTACGAGCCGGTCTGGGCCATCGGCACCGGGCGCACGGCGACGCCGCAGCAGGCGCAGGACGCGCACGCGTTCATCCGGGCTCGGTTGGCGCGCAGCGGGGTCGCGTCGCAGGCCGTGCGGATCCTGTACGGCGGCTCGGTCAAGCCGGGCAACGCCGGCGAGCTGTTCGCGTGTCCCGACGTCGACGGCGGGCTGATCGGCGGTGCATCGCTGGTCGCGGCCGACTTCGTCGCCATCTGCAAGGCCGCACTCAGGCGGGCAGCCTGAGCGCCGGACCACGGTGAAGAGGAACTGAAATGGCCTTACTTTCGACGATAGCGCTGGTGCTGCAGGTGCTCAGCGCGCTGGGCGTGATCGTGCTGGTGCTGCTTCAGCACGGCAAGGGCGCCGACATGGGGGCGGCCTTCGGGTCCGGCTCGTCGGGCAGCCTCTTTGGTGCGACCGGTTCCGCCAACTTCCTGAGCCGCTTGACCGCCGCGCTGGCCACGGTGTTCTTCGTGTGCACGCTGGCGCTCGCGTTCCTGGCGAACTCCCGCAGCCGGGAGCCGGGCAGCGTGATGGACCGGGTCAGCACGCCGGCGCCGGGCGCACCGGGCGCACCGGCGGCACCCGCCGCGGGTTCGGCGCCCGCCGTCGGTTCCGTGCCGGTGCCGGGAAGTGCCCCTGCCGCGGGGACCGCGGCCGTGCCCGGAACCGCGGCCGCGCCCGCCGGTGGGCCTGCAGCCGCAGCGGGCGCCGCTGGGGGCGTTGCGCCGGGCCCAGCGCCAACGGGCGACGTTGTCAAGCCCCCTGTTGATGCAACGCAAAAAAGTGGGCAGGCGGCCGATATCCCAAAGTAAAACCCGATAAAATCGCCACCTGAGCCGACGTGGTGAAATTGGTAGACACGCTATCTTGAGGGGGTAGTGGCGAAAGCTGTGCGAGTTCGAGTCTCGCCTTCGGCACCAACAAG
>CAYGZN010000324.1:0-3959 GCA_964354355.1 uncultured Burkholderiaceae bacterium
GCCGACCTGGCCCGCGCCGAGCAGTCCGACGTGGTGGCCGCCGCCTACGGCTCGAAGGGCGTGTCGTTCGGCCCGGAGTACCTGATCCCGCGCCCGTTCGATCCGCGGCTGATCGCCAAGATCGCGCCGGCGGTGGCGCGCGCGGCGATGGACTCGGGCGTCGCGACGCGGCCGATCGCCGACTTCGACGCGTACCGCGCGCAGCTCGAGCAGTTCGTCTACCACTCGGGCAACTTCATGAAGCCGATCTTCTCGGCGGCCCGCCGCGGTGGCACCCGGCGCATCGTCTACGCCGAGGGCGAGGACGAGCGCGTGCTGCGCGCGATCCAGGTCATCGTCGACGAGCGGCTGGCGCGCCCGACGCTGATCGGTCGGCCGGCGGTGCTGGAGCGGCGCATCGAGCGCTTCGGGCTGCGGGTGCGCCCCGGGCGCGACTTCGAGGTCGTCAACCCCGAGTGGGACGAGCGGTTTCGCGACTACTGGCAGGGCTATCACCGGCTGGTCGACCGCAAGGGCGTCACCGAGCAGTACGCGCAGATCGAAATGCGCCGGCGCAACACGCTGATCGGCTCGATGATGATCCACTTCGGCGAGGCCGACGGGATGATCTGCGGCACGTTCGGCACCTACCTGCTGCACCTGCAGTACGTCGACCAGGTCATCGGGCGGCGCCCCGGTGCGACGGCGTATGCCGCGATGAACACGCTGATGCTGCCGAACCGCCAGGTCACGCTGGTCGACACCCACGTGAACTACGACCCCAGCGCCGCGCAGCTGGCCGAGATCACGATGATGGCGGCCGAGGAGCTGCGCCGGTTCGGCATCCGCCCGAAGGCCGCGCTGCTGTCGCACTCCAACTTCGGAACGTCGGACCAGCCCTCGGCGCTCAAGATGCGCGACGCGCTGGCGATGCTGCGCGAGCGCGCGCCCGAGCTCGAGGTCGACGGCGAGATGCACGGCGACGCGGCGCTCGACGGCGACTACCGCAAGGCGCTGATGCCGCGCGGGGTGCTGACCGGCGAGGCCAACCTGCTGGTGCTTCCCGGCATCGACGCGGCCAACATCTCGTACAACCTGCTCAAGACCGCAGCCGGCGGCGGGATCGCGATCGGGCCGGTGCTGCTCGGGGCCGCACGCCCGGTGCACATCCTGACCGCATCGGCGACGGTGCGGCGCGTGGTCAACATGACCGCGTGGACGGTCGTGGACATCAACGCCGAGCGCCCTTGACACCGTTCGCGGCGGTGCCGGATGCCGTCCGTCGGGCGGCCCCGTACGTCCGGCCCGCCGCGGCGGGTCGCGCGTTGACGCTTCGGCGCCCGGCTCGATACCCTCGACGTCGAGGGGAATGATCCCCGCGAAACCTGCAGCGAAGACCCCCATCGATGGACCCCACTCCGGCACGCGCGGTCAGCGGCTTTCAGAACGGCAACGGCATTCCGGCGAAGGCGCGCAAGCGCTTCGAGCTGCTCCAGGAGTGCCGCGAACTGATCATGGGCCGGCTGCTCGAGGTCATCGGCCAGGCGCTCAACAAGATGAGCGACGAGCTGACCGCCGAGGCGCTCAAGTCGATGCGCTCGGATCACCAGCAGGCGCTGCTCGACGCGGTGATGGTCATCCGCGAGAACCGGCTCGAGATCGAGTCGCGCTTCCGGCGCAATTTCACCGACGTGTTCGAGCGGCGGCTGTTCGCGCTGAAGGAGGGCCGCAGCGCGCCCGACGCGCCGGCCGAACTCGAGCTCGTCTCGGACGACGTCATGCGCGACAAGCTGTCGGTCGACCGGCTGATCGGCAAGGCCCGCAAGCGCCTGGACCCCGACGAGGTGCTGGGCATCCGCGCGCGGCTGGGCGCGCTGCTCGAGCGCGACTGGTTCGACGAGAGCCAGCACCCGGCCTCGCCCGAGGCGGTCTTCGAGGCCCTCAAGGGCGCGCTGGCCGAACTGTCGCCGAGGCCGGAGGTCAAGGGCGCACTGCTCGACGCGTTCGAGCCGCACGTCTCGTCCAACCTCAACGCGATCTACGTGGTCGTCAACGAGCGCCTGCGCTCGCACCACGTGCTGCCCAAGATCCGGCCCCAGGTCCAGAACATGGGCTCGGGCAATCGGCGCGCGCCGGGCGAATCCGCCGACTCGCCGTCGGCGCATCCGGTCCCGTTGGGCGCAGGGGCTCCCGTGGGTGCAGCGGGCCACGCGGGCCACATGGCCCAGGGGGGCCACTCCGCGCCTGGTTTCGGTGGCGCGCCGCTGGCGGCGGGACACGCGTTCGGCGGGCCGGGCCCTGCGGGCGCGCCGGGCGGATCCGCGCAGGACCACGCCGCGTTCGGCAGCGTAGACCAGATGGCGGCGCTGCAGATCGCCATGGCGCAGGCGTCGAAAGGACAGCCCGGCGGGCGCATGCACGTGGCGCGCATGCTGTCCGACCCGACCGTGTTCGGCGTTGCGGACATCCCTGTCGCACCGGTGGAGCCGCCGCTGGTGGCGTCGCTGACGCAACTTCAGCGCGGTCCGATGGCGCTCGACGCTGCCACGCTGCTGCCCGAGATCGTGCAGAAGGTGCGCGAGCAGGGCTCGCCGCTGGACCAGATCACCGTCGAGATCGTCTCGATGGTGTTCGACTACATCTACACCGACCGGCGCCTGCCCGACTCGATCAAGCAGCAGCTGCTGCGCCTGCAGGTCGTCGCCGTGAAGGCGGCGCTGCTCGATCGCAGCTTCTTCGCGCGCCGCCAGCATCCGATGCGGCGCCTGATCGACCGGATCTCGGACCTGGGCGCGGACCCGGACGCCGACCTGAGCCCGGGCTCGCCGCTGATCGAAGGGCTCGCGGCCGCCGTGGACCGGATCATCGCCGAGTTCGACGCGGACCTGGCCGTGTTCGACGAGGCATTCGCGGCGATCGAGGCGCTGGCCGAGCGGGAGACCGAGCGGCGCGCCGCGCACCTGGAGGCGATCGCCCGCGAAGCGGCGCAGCAGGAGGCGTTCACGCTGGCGCAGGAGCAGGCCCGCATCGAGCTCGGCCAGAGGCTGGACAAGGACTCGCCGGCCTTCATGCGCGAGTTCCTGTACCGCTGGTGGACGCAGGCCATGGCGCGGCTTCGCACCGGCCACACGGACGAGCTGGCGGCCAGTGGTGCGTGGCAGGCGGCGCTGCGCAGCGCCGAGTACCTGATCTGGAGCGTCGCGCCCAAGCAGAGCGAGGACGTCGCGCGCCTGGCCACGCTGCTGCCCAAGCTGATTCGCGCGCTGAACCAGGGGCTCGAGCTGGTCGACATCCCCGAGGACGAGCGTGGGCGGTTCTTCGACGAGCTGCTGCGCGCGCACGCCACCGAGATCGAGGCGGCCAAGAAGCGCTTCCAGAACGCGGAGGCGGCCCGCATCCCGGTGTCGGTCAAGCTGCAGGCCGACGGGACCGTGAAGTTCGCCTCGAGCGGCGCGCAGCGTTCGCTCGCCGACGAGTCGCCGACGCTTTCCGCCGCCGACACGCTGCTGCAGTCGCTGCGCCGCGGCCAGCACATCGAGCTCGACGGCGACGACGGGCCGCACGCGTACAAGCTGGCGTGGATCAGTCCCGCGCGCAAGCTGTTCATCCTGACGCGCCATCCCGACCAGGCGCTGACGTTCCAGGGCGGCGAATTCGCGCTGCTGCTGCAGCGCGACGCGGCCCGGATCATCGACGAGGATTCGGCGGTGGACCGGGCCATCGACTCGGTGACCAGCGACGCATCGCCATCGGCGACGGCCACCACGCGCCAGCCGTCGCTGCAGTCCTGAACGCACCGCCGGCCTGAGCGGCGCGAGACGGGCGCCGCAGACCCGTCCTGGCATCGAACGGTCGCTTCACAGGGCTGACCTGCTGCATTAGCATGCCCGGATGCTCGGGCGCCGGACGCTGGTGTGTGTCGCGCTGTGGCTGGCCGCGGCGGCCACGCCCGTCGGCGCCCGCGACAGTCCGCTGCCCGA
>CAYGZN010000325.1:0-3952 GCA_964354355.1 uncultured Burkholderiaceae bacterium
CGCCGTCAGGACGGCGCGCAGGCCGGGGCCGGGATCGCGCGCGAGCAGCGGGTCGTGGACGGCGTGGGGCAGGCCGCGGTCGTGGGGGAACTCGGCGTCGAGCGGCTCGGGCTGGCTGTCGGTCTCGGGGAACAGTTCGCCCTCGATGTTCTGCAGCAGGATCGTCGTCAGCTGCGTGACCGCCTTGGCCGACCAGTAGTAGCGCTGCATCAGCTGCTCGCTGGCCAGCCGCGCGTCGTGTGCGTCGAAGCCCTGCGCGCGCGCGACCTGCGCCTGCAGGTCGAACACCAGGCGGTCCTCGCGCCGACCCGAGATCACGTGGAGCCAGGCGCGCTGCAGCCTCAGGTGGCGCTCGTAGCGCCCGAGCAGCGCCGCCTCGGCGCGGGTGACCAGCCCGCGGCGCGCCAGCAGCGGCCAGCTGCTGCCCAGGTCCGCGGCGCGCGCGATCCACAGGATCGACTGCAGGTCGCGCAGGCCGCCCGGGCTCTCCTTGACGTTGGGCTCCAGGCTGTACGGCGTGTCCTCGAACTTGGCGTGGCGCTGGCGCAGCTCGAACAGCTTGCCCCGGAAGAACGCGCGCGGGTCCATCGCCTGCTGCAGGCGCGCCGACAGCTCCCGATACAGCGTGCGCCGGCCGGCCAGGAAGCGGCGCTCGAGCAGGCTGGTCTGCACGGTGATGTCCGCGGCGGCCTCGGTCTCGCATTGCGAGACGGTGCGCACGCTGTGGCCGAGATCGATGCCCACGTCCCAGCAGGCGCCCACGAAGCGCTCGATGCGCGCGGCCACGTCGTCGGCAAGGCGCTCGGGCGCCAGCAGCAGCAGGTCCACGTCGGAGTGCGGCTGAAGCTCGCGACGGCCGAATCCGCCGACGGCCGCCAGGCACAGCGTCTCGTGCAGCCCGCTGTCGTGCCACAGGGCCAGCACCAGGCGGTCGGTGACGCGCGCCAGCCCGCGGTTCAGCGCACGCACGTCGGGCCGGGCCCGGAACGATTCGATCAGTCGGGTGCGCTCGGCGCGAAACGTCGTGCGCAGGGCCCCGAGGTCTGCACGCTCGGCGGCCATCGCGCTGCCGCTCAGGCGGCCGCCGGCAGCAGCGACGGTCGGGCCGGCGAGCCTGCGGACACGGTCAGCACTTCGTGGCCGGTCTCGGTGACCAGCACGGTGTGCTCCCACTGGGCCGACAGGCTGTGGTCCTTGGTGACGATCGTCCAGCCGTCGGCCAGCTCGCGCACCTCGCGTCGCCCGGCGTTGACCATCGGCTCGACGGTGAAGATCATCCCCGGCACGAGTCGCTCGCCGACGCCCGGCCGTCCGTAGTGCAGCACCTGCGGCTCCTCGTGAAACCGCCGCCCGATCCCGTGGCCGCAGAACTCGCGCACGATCGAGTAACCGCGCGCCTCGGCATGCCGCTGGATCGAGTGCCCGATGTCGCCCAGGCTCGCACCCGGGCGGACCTGGTCGATGCCCAGCCACATGCACTCGTAGGTGACCTCGGACAGCCGGCGCGCGCCGATCGAGGGCTCGCCCACGAAGAACATCCGGCTGGTGTCGCCGTGGAAGCCGTCCTTGATCACGGTCACGTCGATGTTGACGACGTCGCCGGTCTTGAGCACGCGGTCACCGGGGATCCCGTGGCAGACCTGGTGATTGACCGACGTGCAGATCGACTTCGGGAACGGCCGGTAGCCCGGCGGGGCGTAGTTCAGCGGCGCGGGCACGGTGCGCTGCTGCTCGACCATGTAGTCGTGGCACAGGCGATCGAGATGTCCGGTCGTCGCCCCGGGCCTCACGTGGGGCGCAACGAAGTCCAGGACTTCAGAGGCCAGGCGCCCGGCCACCCGCATGGCGGCGACCTCGGCTTCGGTCTTGATGACGATCGACATCGAACTTGAACGTAACTCGTTGTTCGGGCTACAATTATAGGCTTGCCTGGACTGGCTCGCCGAAAGCGCATCCCTGGATGCCCGGACGGACGCCGGTTGCGGCAAGACTCACCGCGACCGCGCGTGGGCCGGGGCACGCACAGTGTGCCGGCCGAACGGGCAAGACTCAAGGGAATCCCCGAAGGGTGCATGCCGGATCTTCGAGATCCGGGGTGTCCGGGGCCTTGCGGGGTCGTGATCGTCAACCCTGAACGGAGCGAGTTCTCAGATGACAACCATGCGTCAAATGCTGGAAGCGGGTGTCCATTTCGGCCACCAGACCCGTTTCTGGAATCCCAAGATGGCCCCGTACATCTACGGCCATCGCAACAAGATCCACATCGTCAACCTGGAAAAGACCCTGGTCATGTACCCGGATGCGATGAAGTTCCTGCGTCAGCTGGCCGCCAATCGCGGCACCGTGCTGTTCGTGGGCACGAAGCGCCAGGCGCGCGAGATCGTCGCCGAGGAGGCGCGCCGCGCCTCGATGCCGTTCGTCGACGAGCGCTGGCTCGGCGGCATGCTGACCAACTTCAAGACCGTCAAGACCTCGATCAAGCGGCTGCGCGACATGGAGGCGACGATCGCCGAGGGCGGCCAGGAGCGGATGTCCAAGAAGGAAGGGCTGCTGTTCCAGCGTGAACTCGAGAAGCTGAACAAGAGCATCGGCGGAATCAAGGACATGAACGGGCTGCCCGACTGCCTGTTCGTGATCGACGTGGGCTACCACAAGATCGCCGTGACCGAGGCCCGCAAGCTCGGCATCCCGGTGGTCGCGGTGGTCGACACCAATCACTCGCCCGACGGGATCGACTACGTGATCCCCGGCAACGACGACTCGGGCCGCGCAATCAAGCTGTATGCGCAGGGCGCCGCCGACGCGGTGCTCGACGGACGTGCGAACGCGCTGCAGGAAGTGGTCAAGGGCGGCGGCGACGACGAGTTCGTCGAAGTCGTGACCGAAGAAGCGTAAGGAGCGGCACCGAGATGGCTGAGATCACCGCGGCAATGGTGAAGGAACTGCGCGAGAAGACCGACGCGCCGATGATGGAGTGCAAGAAGGCCCTGACCGAGGCGGGCGGCGACCTGGCGAAGGCCGAGGAGCTGCTGCGCGTCAAGCTGGGCAGCAAGGCCAGCAAGGCGGCCTCGCGGGTCACCGCCGAGGGCATCGTCGGCGTGTTCCTGGCCCCCGACGGCCGTACCGCCGCGATGGTCGAGCTCAACTGCGAGACCGACTTCGTTGCCAAGAACGACGACTTCCAGGCTTTCGCGCGGGCGCTCGCGGCACTGGTCGCGAAGTCGGCGCCTGCCGACGTTGCCGCACTCTCGGCGCTGACCACCGACGGCGCGAGCGTCGAGGAGCGGCGCAAGGCGCTGATCGGCAAGATCGGCGAGAACATCTCGGTGCGACGGTTCGTGCGCATCGCCGGCAGCGGCCGGATCGCCAGCTACGTGCACGGCGGCGCCAAGATCGGCGTGCTGGTCGACGTGGCGGGCGGCGACGAGGCACTGGCGAAGGACCTGGCGATGCAGATCGCCGCCAGCAAGCCGGTCGCGCTCGATCGCACCGGCGTGCCGGCCGAATTGATCGACAAGGAGCGTTCGATCGCCACCCAGAAGGCCGCCGAGTCGGGCAAGTCGGCGGAGATCGTCGCCAAGATGGTCGAGGGCACGGTCCAGAAGTACCTGAAGGAGGTCACGCTGCTGGGCCAGCCGTTCGTCAAGGACGACAAGCAGACGATCGAGCAGCTGCTCAAGGCGCGCGGCGCGACGGTGCACGGCTTCACGCTGTACGTGGTGGGCGAAGGCATCGAGCGCAGGCAGTCGGACTTCGCGGCCGAGGTGGCACAGGCCGCCGCGGCCGCCGCCCGTTGACACAAGGGGTGCACGCACGATGACCGGCTCGGGCAAGCGTTACAGGCGGGTGCTGCTGAAGCTCTCGGGCGAGGCGCTGATGGGCGACGACGCCTACGGCATCAACCGGGCGACCATCGAGCGGATGGCGCGCGACGTCGCCGACGCGGTGGGTC
>CAYGZN010000326.1:0-3944 GCA_964354355.1 uncultured Burkholderiaceae bacterium
CCAATGCCAGCGCCGTGTCGGCCGCCAGCGCGCGCATCGGCGTGATCCACAGCACCTTGCACCTTGGAGCCGGCCCGATCGGTGGCATCGCGCTGCACGGGCGCGCGTGCATGCAGCGCCTGGCCGAGCGCAGCGAACCACACCGCGTGGGTCTTGCCGGCCCCGGTCGTCGCGTGCAGCAGGCCCGACTCGCCGCGGGCCACGGCGTCCCACACGTCGCGCTGGAACGCGAAGGGCTGCCAGCCGCGCCGCGCGAACCAGCCATCGCGGTCGACCGGCCCGGGTGGCGGCTGAAGGCCCGGCGCCGGGTCGACAGGCTCGGCGTGCGCGGTGGCGCGAGGCGGCACCTGCGACGTCGCGTGCGCCTCGACGTGCGCCTCGACGTGCGGCCCGGCCCGCGCGGGCGCGGCGCCGTGGGGCAGCCGTCTCGGGGGCAACGGCCGGGGCCGGGGAAAGGCGGGCATCCCGACATCGTACTGCCGGGGCCGTACGCGGCGTCACGCGCCGACGATCCACCCCTCCAGCGGATCGATACCGCCCGGCAGGCCGAAGCCTTCGCCGCGGCGCTGCCAGGCCCACGCCGCCTGCACCGCGCACAGCACGGCGTCCAGGCCGTCGGCGGCTGCCTCCTCGAGGCAGGCTGCGCGCTGCGTGCCCAGGTCGACGCGCAGCGCGCAGCGATGGCGCCCCGCCTCGAGCGCCGCCACGAGCTGCTCACGCGCGGCGCGGCGCGCGGCGCCCGCCTTGCGCGGGTCGTCGCTCTTGTACGAGGCGCGGCCGAGCACGTCGCGCGCAAGCAGCCCCGGATACCCTTCGAGGGCGATCCGCCCGCCGGCGCACGGCACGTCCGCCGCGGCCGGCTCCAGCAGCCCCGGCAACGTCGCGCCGCACGCCAGCAGCCGCGGCGCGCCGGCATGCAGCATCCGCACCACCGGCGGATTGACCCACTTCATCGACGGGCTGCTGCCCGCGGGCCCGTCGGTGGCCCGGTGCGCGAACTTCGAGCCGGCCGGGCGCGGCGCACAGAACGCGCGGCAGTGCTCGACCAGCGCGTCGCGACTGAGCGCCGCGACGCGGCGGGTCACCTCGGCCCACACCCGCTCGCCTTCGAGCGGCCAGCCCAGCCAGCCGACGAACTCGCGCGGCAGGCCGAACGGGAAGTCGAACGCCGCGATCCACCGGCCCGCTGCGAGCCATCGCTCGAACGTCGGCCAGTCGGCGTGGCGCTCGATGCGCTCGATGAGCAGGCTCTCGCCGTCGCCGCAGCGTATGCCACCCGGCACCAGCCGCGCAAAGGCCAGCGCGATCGGCTTGCGCCGCGTCGGCGCGCTGGTGAAGTCCACGCCGACGATCGCCGGGACCGGGTCGCGCGCCGTCCTCGTCGAGGCGTCAGGACCGATCGTCGTGCCCCCCGGTCAGGCGCTGCGCGAACCGCTCGAACCCTTCGTCGCGGTCGGTGTAGCGCCCGCGGATCCGCGCCAGGTCGGCCGCGCGCTGCGCGTCGACGAACGCCTGCAGCGCGTCGCGATGCCAGGGCTGCAGGTTGCGGTCGACCTCGAGGACCATCTGCGCAACGAGGGCGGCGTCGACCTGCTCGGGGGACACCAGCAGCACCCGGGCATCGGGCGGAACCTGCGCGAACAGCTGGGCCAGCGCCCGATCGGCATCGGGCGAGGCAATCACGGCGAACTCGGGCAGGCGGCCGTACAGACCGACGGCGTCGGCTTCCCAGCCCGCGACCAGCCAGTGCGGCAGCTCGCCGCCGATCGCGCGAATCACCAGCCCCAGCCAGCAGCCGGGCCGGTGCTGCGGCAGCAGCCGGGCGCGCAGCGTCGCAATGTCGATCACGGAAGTCTCCCCGTTTGGTCCAGCGTGTCCACCCGGCGCACTCGCGGTCAGAAGCGCCGGCGCGCGCCGGAGACGAACACGCCCAGGCGCAGCACCCGGTAGGCCAGCGCATTGAGCAGCCGCACGGTCCAGGGCCGCCGCGCGTGCTGCTGGATGACCACGGGTCGCGCGCCCTCCTCGATCGACGCCAGCAGGCGCGCACGCAGCAGCTGCGCGAAGCCGCGGTCGAACACGACCACGTTCGCCTCGCGCGCCAGCAGCAGCGAGAACGGATCGATGTTGGAGGACCCCACCGTGGACCAGTCGTCGATCACCGCGACCTTGGCATGCAGGAAGCTGCGGTGGTACTCGACGATCTCGACGCCGGCGCGCAGCAGCTCGTCGTAGAGCGCCTGCGACGCATAGTGGGGCAGCCGGTACTCGATGCGGCCCTGCAGCAGCAGGCGCACCCGCACGCCGCGGCCCGCGGCCAGCTTCAGGGCCTGCCGGAAGCGGCGCCCGGGAAAGAAGTAGGCGTTGGCGATCAGGACCTCGCGCCGCGCGCGCCCGATCGCACGCAGGTACGCGCGCTCGATCGAGCGGCGATGCACCAGGTTATCGCGCAGCACCAGCATCGCGCGCACCCGGCCGACCGGGCGCAACTCGATCCCGGCGCCGAGTCCGCGCAGGCCCCCTGCCCAGTCGGGCTGCGGCGGATTGACCGACTGGGACCAGTCGCGCGTGCCGATCTGCAGCGGGCTGTGCACCACCGACAGCTGCGACCACAGGCGCGACATCGCCGCGTGCACCGAACCCACCACCGGGCCGCGCAGTTGCACCGCGTAGTCGAAGCGCGGGTGCTCGAGAGGCCCGTGGTTCGGGTCGTGCAGGTCGTCGACGATGTTGATGCCGCCGACGAACGCGATGTGTCCGTCCACGCACGCCTGCTTGCGGTGCAGCCGGCGCAGCCGCTCGCGGTTCAGCGTGAACAGTCGCCGGATCGGTGCGTACGTGAGCACGCTGACGCCCGCGTCGCGAAGCTGCACCGCAATGGCCGCCGGCAGGCTCTGCGTGCCGTAACCGTCGACCAGCATCCGCACCGCGACCCCGCGACCCGCCGCCGAGGCCAGCGCCGTGGCGATCCGCTGCCCGACCGGGTCGTCGGCGAAGATGTAGGTCTCGAGCCAGACCTCGGTGCGCGCCGCCGCGATCGCGGTCTCGAGCGCCGGGAAGAACTCGGCGCCGGTCTGCAGCAGCGTGACGTCGTTGCCGCCGACCGGCGTGGGCCGCAGCCGCTCGAACCGGGCCGCGGCGGCCATGCTCACCGCGCGAGGGTCAGGTCGGCCACCAGCGGCGCGTGATCGGACAGCCGGGCCCACGACCGCCCGCGCAGCACGCCCGCCGACAGCGCCTCGAAGCCGCGGTGGTAGATCCGGTCCATCCTGAGCCACGGCACCAGCGCCGGAAAGGTCCGGGCACCGCCCAGCACCTCGCGCACTTCCAGCGATTCGACCAGCTGCGCCGTCAGGTGGTCGCGCCAGTCGTTGAAGTCGCCGGCCAGCAGCAGCGGCGCGCGCCGCGGCACCTCGCGGCCGATCCACTCGATCAGCGCCTCGGCCTGCCGTTCGCGGCTGCGCGCGAGCAGGCCGAAGTGGATCACGAAGCAGTGGACGTTGCGCCGCTCGACACGCACCACGCAGTGCAGCACGCCGCGCTTCTCCAGCGCGTGGTCGGAGAAGTCGCGGTTCTCGCGCCGCACGATCGGGAACCGCGATAGCAGCGCGTTGCCGTGGTGCCCGTGCAGGTAGTTGGCGTTGCGCCCGTAGGCGGTCTCGAACGTGTGCTTGAGCGTCGGGGACCGCGCGAGGAACTGGTCCTGGGGCTCGACGGGCCACTGGTCGTAGCGGTTGGCGTGCCGCTCGTTGCGGCCCTGCACCTCCTGCAGGAAGATCAGGTCGGCGTCCAGGTCGTGCAGCCGCGCGCGCAGCTCGTGCACGCTGGGTGCTCGGCGCAGCCCGAACAGGTCCCGGATCACGCCCTTGTGGATGTTGTAGGTGGCCACGCGCAGGTGCCCGGCGCGGCGCCCGGGGCCGGCCTCGCCGTCGGCTTTGCGCTCG
>CAYGZN010000327.1:0-3933 GCA_964354355.1 uncultured Burkholderiaceae bacterium
GGTCTAGCATTGCGGCACCCATCGGGAGATGGCCCACAGTGTAGCCATTTACGATGGGCGCAGCGATGGACAGAACGGCACAACGGCCCTGCAAGCCAGCAACCATGCGCCACTATGACGGACTCACTCTCCGCCAAGCAGGCTCTTCCGGCTGCCCCACCCGCGCGCGGCGCGTCGTGTTCGCGGATCTCCTGACCCCGTGGGGACCGCGGTTCGTACTGGCCTACGTAAGCTCTTGGACGACTTGTGCGCGCGACCCGTCGCCGTCGCGGCCGCCATCGGCCCCCCGGCGCGCTTGCCCTGTACCCGGCGTGCGGTTCCCATGCCGTGGCGGGGGGCAGCTGCGCCGTGACGATCGCCGTCATCGGCGCGGGCGCGGTGGGAAGCGCTCTGGGCGCCTTGCTCTGGCGTGCCGGCGAGGACGTCGTGCTGGTTGGGCGGGCGGCACACGTGGCCGCGATGCGTTCGGCGGGGCTGAACGTCGGCGGCGTTCGAGGGGGTTTCAACGCGACGCCGCGCGCCGAGCAGCGGCTGAGCGTGCGGCCCGCGCTCGCGATCCTCGCGGTGCAGACGCAGGACGTGGTGGTTGCGCTGAGCGAGAACTCCGCCTGGCTCCGGGAGGTGCCGATTGTCGTCGTGCAGAACGGCCCGCGCGCGGAGGAGCTGGCGGCCTCGGTCGTGCCTGCGGGGCAACTCGTGAGCGCCGTGGTCGCGCTGCATGCAGAGTACCTGGTGCCGGGTCACGTCGTGCTGCTGGAGTCCGAGGGCCTGCTGCTCGGGCGACCCGACGGCAGGAACGACGCGGTCGTCGAGTGGATCTGCGGGATCTTGAGCAAGGCATTGCCGACGACCATCACGTCGAATATCCGCGGCGCGCGCTGGGCCAAACTGGTCGTGAGCCTGCCGCTCGTGCTGCCGGCCGTCACCGATCTCGGATTCAGGCGGCTCTACCGCGAACGGTTCCTCAGGCGCGTCGGGGTGGGTCTGATGCGCGAGGGCGTGGCCGTGGCCGAGCGAGCCGGGGTGCGACTCGAGCCGCTGCCTGGCGCGTCGGTGCCGTTGGCGCGGCTCGTCACGCTCCTGCCGTTCGCCCTGGCGGGCAGCCCGGCGGCGCGAAAGGCGGCGCGACTGCAGACCCGGCCGGAAACCAAGTGCTCGGCCTGGCACAGCCTTGCCAGAGTCAGACCGACCGAGGTGGACCACTTGAACGGCGAGATCGTTCGCCGCGGCGCCGAGTTGGCCGTGCCGACACCGCTGAACGAGGCCGCCGTCGCGCTGGTGCGGCGAGTGGCGGGCGAGCGCCGACATCTGACCGTGCACGAGACCATGCTGGCCTTCGAGCGGGCGAGCCCCCCCCGATGCATCGTCCCGAGCCCGCGCGACGGGGTGTGATCGACTTCTTGCGCCGCCCGAGCGGATCCGGCGCGCCGGATGCGGCGATCGGAAACGACAAGGGCCGGCAATGCCGGCCCTCGCGCACCAGTCGAAGCGGAAACGCGCCGGGCCCGTGGGCCCCGCGCAACCGCCGCAAGCCTAGTTCAGTTCCTTGTCCTTCCAGGCCTTGGTGCCCGACAGCGCAGCGCCGGCCTGCAGTCCGGCCTTGGTCAGCGAGTACATGTTGCCGCCCGAGAAGTTGCCCAGGCCCGCTGCAGCGTTGGCCGCTTTGTCACCGCCGCCTGCACCGGCGGCTGCGCTGACCGTGGCATCCCAGCCTTTGTCGATGAACTGCGCCATCTGCTTCGCGTCGTCGAACACGAACAGATACCGGGTGTCGGACGCGCCGATCTGCAGCCCGGCGCTCGCCTGGGCGAAGTCCATGAAGGTGTCCTTCATGGTCTTGTTGTCGTGCACCAGCCCCTTGCCGCCAGCACCGCCGACCAGGAAGCTCAAGCCGTGGGTCGTGAACACCGCGTAGCCGGGAGCCTTGGCCACCTTGTCCTTGATCTTCGGATCGGCCTTGTAGAAGTCCTGGAGCGTGGCTGCTGCCTTGGACTTGATCTCGGCCTGCTTGGCGGCCTTGTCCTGCGCGAACGCGGCGCCAGCTGCGGCGAACGAAACCAGTGTCGCGCCGATGACGAGAAGCTTGCGGAACTGCATGAGACTCTCCTTGTATGGATTCCAGGGGGCGACGCTCGAGCGCCGCTCAGGGGATGCCGACCACGCATCCGGCTGGCACCGCCAGCGCTTGACAAGCGTGCCGTTGCGCAACGACAAAAGTCTACACCCGATCGCCGCCACGGATCGGCAGGCCGCGACCGCTACTGCACGATCTGGCTGAGGACCTTCTGAGACTCCGCCTGGTACTGGGCCTCGCTGATCAGCCCCTGCGTTTGCAGCGATTTCAGCTCCTTGAGCTTTGCCACGGCGGCCGCCTGCGCCGGATTTACCGCGGGTGCTGCTGGGGCAGCCTCGGCCGTGGGGGCCGGTGCAGCGTAGACGACTGGCGCGGGCGCCGGCGGACGCTCCGCCGCAGCGGTGGCTGCTGCCGCGGCGCCGCCCCACACGACCGTCCGATAGGCGGTGCGCCGCGCAACGCCGGCGAACGACAGCGGCGTGAACGGCAGCCCGATGATGTCGATGAACAGCGACGCCGGGCCGCTGGACTTCGGCATCGTGCCGGAAATCACCGTGATGTCGTAGGCGAGGTCATTGCCGCTCAGCCGGGGATTGCGCAACGTCACGACGACATCGGAGAGCTCGTCCTTGCCCTTCTCGAAGACCGACAGCGTCGCGTTCGGCGGATCCTTGAGGAAACTGTCCGGGCCCGCCTTCCAGAACTGCAGGTACTCTGCCGTCACGTAGTGGCCGGCGATGCGCACCGGCCGGTCGGTGAAGAAGAGGGTGGTCGGGCTCAGGCCCTTGAGCGTGAGCGTCCTGCCGCCCGCACCCACTTCGACGCCCTGCGCGTTCTGCACGAACAACAGCTGCGCCATCACCGGTGCGGCGGCCGGCACTTCCACGGCGCGCGCCGGGGGCACGGAAAGCGTCATCCCGATCACGATCGTCGCGGCGGTCACGAGCGCGCTGAACAGTCGTTGCATGGCTTAGGTCCTTTCGCGTGGTCGCGGGGTCAGCGAATGACTGCACGCCGATACGCGGTGCGGCGCGCCACGCCCGCATACGAGATCGGCGTGAGCGGCATCCCGATGACGTCGATGAAGAGCGAGACCGGTCCGCCCTTGGCGGGCATGTTGCCCTCTAGGATCTTGACGTCGTAGGCGAGGTTCTCGCCCTTCAGGACCGGGTTGCGCAGCGTCACCACGATGTCCGCGACCGCTGAGTCCTTCTCCAGAACCGACAGGTTGGCGTTGGGCGCGTCCTTGGCGAAGCTGTCCTTGCCTTCGCTCCAGAACGGCACGAACACGCGCGTGGGCATGTTGCCGGCGATGCGCTCGGGCCGGTCGGTGAAGAAGATCGTCACCGGGCTGATGCCCACCAGCGTGAGTTTGCCCGTGGCCTTATCGAAGGTCATCGACCTGGCGTTCTGCACGAACAGGAAGTCGGCCTCCTTGGCGCCTTGTGCGAGCGCGGCCCGGAACGGCGCCGTCGAGGCGACGAGCGCTGCTGCGGCGAGAAGATTGCGTCGGGTATTCAAGTTTGGGTCCTGGTGGTTCGATCGATCGAAGAAATGCTGGAACGCTTACGGGCCCGCAGCGGGACGTTGCTCGCGCCACGCACGGGGCATCGGGGCGGGCAGGGACCGCCGTCCCGGCTCAGTCCCGCTTCGCCTTCTCCTGCATCGCCGCCTGCAGCTTCTTGATGTCCGCCGGCGACAGCTGCGGGCGGTCGAGCTTGACCGTCAGCTTGTTGAGCTTGGCGGTCAGCGCAAAGGGTGGCTTGTAGTCGGCATCGTTCACGCCGGTCAGCGTGTCCGAGCCGATGTCGAAGCTCTCGTCCCACTGCAGGATCATTGGCAACGTGCGCGGCATCGGC
>CAYGZN010000328.1:0-3910 GCA_964354355.1 uncultured Burkholderiaceae bacterium
ACTCGGGATCTTCCATGCGGCACCTCGCCCTGTATTTTTGTACAGGCGCAAGCGCCGCGCAAGCGGAATCGGCGCGCCGGACGACCCCGCCGCGCCGCGCGCGATCAGAACTGCGCGTCGGCCAGTGCCAGCGTGCCGGCGGCGCCGTCGACGACGCTCGCCCGGTAGCCCTCGGCACGGCTCAGGATGTGGTCGGCGTAGAAGCGCGCGGTGCCGATCTTGGCGTGCAGGAACTCGGCGTCGCCATCGCCCGCGTCGAGCAGCCGGCGCGCCGCAAGCGCGGCACGGGCCATCTGCCAGCCCGCCAGCACGGTGCCGGCCAGCATCAGGTACGGCACGCTGCCGGCGTAGGCCGCGCGCACGTCGCTCTTGCCGTTCGCCACCATGAAGTCGACGACCTCGGCGAGCGCCTGCGCGCCCGCAGCCAGCTGCTTGCGGATGGCCGCCAGGTCGCCGCCGTCGGCCGGCAGCGCCTCGATCGTGTCGTGCACGCGCGCGAGGATGCCGCGCGCCACCTTGCCGCCGTCGCGCACCGTCTTGCGCCCGATCAGGTCGTTGGCCTGGATCGCGGTGGTGCCCTCGTAGATCGTCAGGATGCGCGCGTCGCGATAGAACTGCGCGGCGCCGGTCTCCTCGACGAAGCCCATGCCGCCGTGAACCTGCACGCCCAGCGACGTGACCTCCAGGCTCATTTCGGTGGACAGCCCCTTGATGAGCGGCACCAGGAACTCGTAGAACGCCTTGTTCGCCGCCGCCTGCGCCGGATCGGCGGACGCGTGCGCGGCGTCGAACGCGGACGCCGCGACGTAGCCCAGCGCACGGGTCGCCTCGGTGTACGCGCGCATCGTCATCAGCATGCGGCGCACGTCAGGGTGCCGGATGATCGCGACCGGTCCGCTGGACCCTTCGACGGCGCGGCTCTGCACACGATCGCGCGCGAACAGCACCGCCTTCTGGTACGCGCGCTCGGCGATCGCCACGCCCTGCATGCCGACCGAGAAGCGGGCCGCGTTCATCATCACGAACATGTACTCGAGGCCGCGGTTCTCCTCGCCGATCAGGTAGCCGACGGCCCCTGGGCCGACCGCGCCCTTGTCGTCGCCGTAGACCAGCACCGCGGTCGGGCTCGCCTTGATGCCCAGCTTG
This sequence comes from uncultured Burkholderiaceae bacterium, assembly GCA_964354355.1. GTDB lineage: Bacteria > Pseudomonadota > Gammaproteobacteria > Burkholderiales > Burkholderiaceae_E > CAYGZN01. Next base: position 1,147 of record CAYGZN010000328.1, read on the forward strand.
TGCTCGATCGACGTGCACCAGACGTCGTTGCGCGCGCCCGGATTGCCGGCGGCGTCGACCATGAACTTGGGCACGACGAACAGCGAGATGCCCTTGACGCCCTCGGGCGCCTGCGGCGTGCGCGCCAGCACCAGGTGCACGATGTTGTCCGCCATGTCGTGCTCGCCGAAGGTGATGAACACCTTCTGGCCGAAGATCCGGTAGCTGCCGTCGGGCTGCGGCTCGGCGCGCGTGCGCACCAGCGACAGGTCCGAGCCCGCCTGCGGCTCGGTCAGGTTCATCGTGCCGGTCCACTCGCCCGAGATCATCTTCGGGATGTACTGCGTCTGCAGCGTCTCGCTGCCCGCCGTCAGCAGTGCCTCGATCGCGCCGTCGGTCAGCAGCGGGCACAGCGCGAACGACAGGTTCGCGCTGTTGAGCATCTCGTTGCACGGCGTCGCGACCAGCTTGGGCAGCCCCTGGCCGCCGAACTGCACCGGGTGGATCACGCCCTGCCAGCCGCCCTCGGCAAATGCGCGGAACGCGTCCCGAAAGCCGGGCGAGGTCGTGACCACCCCGTCGGCGACCGACGAAGGCTTGAGGTCGCCGGTCCAGTTCAGCGGCGCGACCACCTCGGCGTTGAACTTGGCGGCCTCGTTCAGGACCGCCTCGACGGTGTCGTCGGTGGCGTCCTCGAAGCCCGGCAGCTGCCGGACCTGCGCCAGGCCTGCAAGCTCGCGGATCACGAACAGCATGTCCTTCAGCGGGGCGGTGTACGACATCGCAGGTCCTGTCGGCAGTCGGGGGATGGATCGGCGCGGGCTCAGCCCAGCTTGGCAACGAGTTCGGGCACCGCCGTGAACAGGTCCGCGACCAGGCCGTAGTCGGCGATCTGGAAGATCGGCGCCTCGGGATCCTTGTTGATCGCGACGATCACCTTCGAGTCCTTCATGCCGGCCAGATGCTGGATCGCGCCGGAGATGCCGACCGCCACGTACAGCTGCGGCGCCACGATCTTGCCGGTCTGCCCGACCTGCCAGTCGTTGGGCGCGTAGCCGGCGTCGACCGCCGCACGCGAGGCGCCCATCGCCGCGCCGAGCCGGTCGGCCAGCGGATCGAGCACCTTGAAGTTCTCGGCGCTGCCCATGCCGCGCCCGCCCGACACGACCATCTTGGCGCCGGCCAGCTCGGGGCGCTCGCTCTTGGCGATCTCGCGCGACAGGAACGTCGACTTGCCCGCGTCGGGCGCAACCGCGACCGATTCGACGGCGGCCGATCCGCCGGTGGCCGCCGCCGCGTCGAAGGCGGTGGTGCGCACCGTGATCACCTTCACCTTGTCCGAGGACTGCACGGTGGCCACCGCGTTGCCCGCGTAGATCGTGCGCTGAAAGGTGTCGGGCGACTCGATCGACACGATCTCCGAGATCTGTGCGACGTCCAGCAGCGCGGCCACTCGCGGCGTGACGTTCTTGCCGAAGGCGGTCGCCGGCGCCAGGATGTGGCTGTACGAATCGGCGATCGACACCACCTGCGCGGCGACGTTCTCGGCCAGGTGGTCGGCCAGGTGCGGCGCGTCGGCGACCAGCACCTTGGCGACGCCGGCGATTGCGGCAGCCGCCTTGGCCGCGTCGGCGCAGCCCGAGCCCGCCACCAGCACGCAGACGTCGCCCCCGCACTTGGCAGCGGCCGTGACCGCGTTCAGCGTCCCGGCGCGCACGCCGTGGTTGTCATGTTCGGCAATGACCAGGGTCGCCATGTCAGATCACCTTCGCTTCGTTCTTGAGTTTGTCCACCAGCGCGGCAACATCAGCCACCTTGACCCCGGCCTTGCGCGAGGCAGGCTCCGACACCTTCAGCGTCTTGAGTCGCGGCGCCACGTCCACGCCCAGGTCAGCGGGCTTGAACCCGTCGAGCTGCTTCTTCTTGGCCTTCATGATGTTGGGCAGCGTCACGTAGCGCGGCTCGTTCAGGCGCAGGTCGGTCGTGATCACCGCCGGCAGCGTCAGCGACACGATCTCCATGCCGCCGTCGACCTCGCGCGTGACCTTGGCCTTGCCGTCGGCGATCTCGACGCTCGACGCGAACGTGCCCTGCGCCATGCCCGCCAGTGCCGCCAGCATCTGCCCGGTCTGGTTCGCGTCGTCGTCGATCGCCTGCTTGCCAAGGATCATCAGGCCCGGCGACTCCTTGTCGGCCAGCGCCTTGAGCAGCTTGGCCACGGCCAGCGGCTGCAGGTCCACGTCGGCGCCCACCTCGACCAGGATCGCCCGGTCCGCGCCGATCGCCAGCGCGGTCCGCAGCGTCTCCTGGCAGGCCGCGACGCCGCAGCTGACGGCGATCACCTCAGTGGCGACGCCCTTCTCGCGCAGGCGCACGGCCTCCTCGATGGCGATCTCGTCGAACGGGTTCATCGACATCTTCACGTTGGCGATGTCAACGCCGGTGCCGTCGCTCTTGACGCGCACCTTCACGTTGTAGTCGACCACGCGCTTGACCGGTACCAGGATTTTCATGGGTCGTCCGAATGGAGTGGCTGGAAGAAGAATGGACTGGCTGGAATGGGGACTTTCAGGAACCGCTGCCGGATTTCAGGAACCGCTGCCGGATTATAGGGACACCGGGCCCCGGCAAGGCCCCGGAGAACCCGACGCTCGGTCAACCTCGAGTCAACCCTGGTTGACGAGAAGAGTTTACCCGGCTAGACTGCCATTGTCAACCTAGGTTTACAAGATCGGCCCGTCGCCCACGCTCCCCCCCCGTGCGCGCGGCGAGGAATCATGAACCC
>CAYGZN010000329.1:0-3906 GCA_964354355.1 uncultured Burkholderiaceae bacterium
GCACACTGCGATGATCATGTCGCCGGTGTTCGACGCCGCCAAGGCGCAGCCGGGCCGCGTGGCGTACGCAGAGGGCGAGGACGAACGGGTGCTGCGCGCCGCGCAGGTCGCCGTCGACGAGCGCATCGCACGCCCGGTCCTGATCGGCCGCCCCGAGGTCATCGCCGCACGCATCGTGAGGGCCGGGCTGCGCCTGCAGCGCGAGCGCGACTTCGAGGTCGTCGACCCCGAGGACGACGCGCGCTTTCGCGACTACTGGACCGACTACCACCGCCTGACGGGCCGGGACGGCGTGACGCCCGACATGGCCAAGGCGGCGATCCGCCGCTCGAGCACCACGCTCGGCGCGATGCTGGTTCGCCGCGGTGACGCCGACGGGCTGATCTGCGGCCTGGTCGGGCGCTTCGACAGCCACCTCGAGCACGTGGCCGAGGTCATCGGGCTGCGCCCCGGAGCGCCGTGCTTCGCGACGCTGAACGCGCTGATGCTGCCCGAGCAGACGCTGTTCGTGACCGACACGTTCGTCAACGACGACCCGTCGGTCGAGCAGCTGGCGGCGATCGCGCAGATGGCCGCCGAGACGGTCGCACGCTTCGGGATGCCGCCCAAGGTCGCGTTCGTCTCGCACTCCAGCTACGGCTCCAGCCAGCGCGCGTCGGCGCGCAAGATGCGGGAGGCCGCCGAGCGCTTTCGCGAACTGGCGCCGGGCGTCGAGGTCGACGGCGAGCTGCACGGCGACGCCGCGCTGTCGGAGGAAATCCGCCAGTCGTTCCTGCCCGAGGGGTCGACGCTGCACGGCGCGGCCAACCTGCTGGTGATGCCCAACCTGGACGCGGCCAACATCCTGTTCAACGTGCTCAAGACCACCGCAGGCCGCGGCATCACGATCGGCCCGATCCTGCTCGGCGCCGCGCGGCCGGTGCACGTGCTGACCCCCTCGAGCACCGTGCGGCGCATCGTCAACATGACGGCGCTGACGGTGGCGGCCGCCGCCGTTGCGCAGGCCCCGAACAGCCCGGCCGTCTCACCGGGCAGCGCGGTCTGAAGCGAACGCGCCGTGGGCACCGGCGCGGCGGGCTCGGCCGTCCGGCCGATGGCGAACCGCGCTAGACTGGGCCAGACTCCTTCAGCACGTCATCCGATCGCCATGAGCCACGTCGTCGAACCGACCCGCCACAAGCTCACCACCCGCGACTTCGAGCGGCTCGGCGCGGCGGGCATCCTCGACGCGGACCTCCGCATCGAGCTGATCGACGGAGACCTGATCGACATGCCGCCGATCGGACCCGGCCACGCGTCGGTGAGCAACCGGCTCACCCGCCTGCTCGTGCTGCGGGCGGCCGACGCGGCGATCGTGTCGGTCGCCAATTCGATTGCGCTGCCGCCGTGGTCGATGCCGCAGCCCGACTTCACGCTGCTGCGCCCGCGCGCCGACGAGTACGCCAGCGCGCTTCCCGGCGCCGCCGATGTCCTGCTCGCGGTCGAGGTCGCCGACACGACACTGCGCTTCGACCGGACCGTCAAGTCGCGCGTCTACGCGTCGCACGGCGTCGCGGAGTACTGGATCGTCGAAGTCGACGCCCGTCGGCTGCACGTGCTGCGCGATCCGCAGCCCGCGGCCGGCGTCTTCGCCAGCGAGCAGGTGCTCGAGCCGCCGTTCGAGGTCGCGCCGCGCGCGCTTGCACAGCTGCGGATCGCCTCCGACGAGATCTGGCCGTCGGCGCGCGTCTGAACGGCGTCGCGCGTCTGAACGGCGTCGCTCAGCCCGTGCTCCAGGCGCGTGGTCGCCTCATGCCGGCCACCTTGCACGCCTGCCGGACGTAGCCGTACGGAAAGAGCTCGAACAGCCGGCTTCGCGCGCCCGGGCCGTGGCCCAGCGCATCGGCCAGGTGACGGATCACGAAGCGCGCGTCGGCGCAGACCTGGTGCTCGTCGTGGAAGTCGCGCATGAACCCGAGCACCTTCCAGTGTTCGTCGCCCAAGGTCAGCCCCTCGGTGCCCGCCAGCGCGACCGCCACGTCCCGGTCCCAGTCGGCGGGGTCGACCAGGTAACCTTCGTCGTCGGTCTCGACGGTTTTCGTGCCCACCTGCATCGATGCCACCGGCCTGCTCCCCGATCCGTGTCCGATCGCCGCCGTCGCCGCCGGACCTGTCGTCGCGACGGCGCACGGGCTCCAGTGTCGCCCCGCGGCGCGCCAAGCGGCAATCCGCGGCGGGCCCGGGCCGACCGATCCTTGACGCGCGTCAAACCCGCGGTGCCCGGTGCTAGATTGCATGGTCCTTCGCCCCTGCCGAGCCCCGCCCATGCGCGTCCTTCCCGTGCCGACGATCGCGTCGGTGACCGCGTCGACGATCGCGTCGATGACCGCGTCGGTGAGTGCGTCGATGACCGCGTCGCTGATTGCGTCGCTGATTGCGTCGACGCTCCTGCTGTCGCTCGCCGGCTGTGCTGCCCCCCGCCCGCAGGCCGCGGCACCGCTGACACCGTCGGTCGCTGTCACCCCCCGGTTCGAGGTGCCCTCGGTGCGCGAGCGCATGCTGTTCCTGGCGCAGCAGGAGTGGGCGGTGTTCGGCCAGCCGGACGTGCGCGAGAACGGCGACGGATCGTCGGAGCTGTCGTTCCCGGACGGCGCCGCCGCGACCCACGAGCTGCAGGGGCCGATGCTGACCCGCGTGATGATGTACTGGTACGCCGTCAGCCGCCTGCCGGTCGTCGGCCACGACGGCGAGTTGCGCCCGTGGTCGGCGGCGTTCGTCGCGTGGCTCGCGCGCGCCGCCGGGCTGACGCCCGAACAGTTCCCGTCGACGGTATTGCACTGGGACTACATCGAGCGATTCACCGTGCCGCGCGACGACGACCGGTTCGCCACGCGCGATCCGTCGCGCTATGCGCCGCGCGTCGGCGACCTCGTGTGCAACCACCGCGCCGGCGCCAGCCCTGCGCCGCCCGAGGCACCTTCAGCCGGCTCGCCGTCGCCCGAGGCACCTTCGTCCGAGTCGCCTTCGTCCGGGCCGCCCCCGGCCGGGTCGCTATCGACGCAGGTGCCGGCGGACCCACCGCCGCTGCGGCGCGGCCCCTATCACTGCGACCTGGTCGTGGGCGTGTCGCAGAGCGCCGTCGAGGCAATCGGCGGCAACGTCCACGACGTCGTCGCGCGGGTGCGCCTGCCGGTCGACGCCGACGGCCTGCTGCAGCCGCACCCGACGCGGCGCTGGGCCGCGGTGCTGGAGCAGCGCGCCCCGTGACCGCTCAGCGCATCGACCGGTTCAGCGCATCGACCGGTTCAGCGCCTCCAGCGCGGCCGCACCCGGGCACAGATCGGCCTCGCCCAGCGCGTTGAACGGCGTCGCCACCGTGTTCAGGTGCGCGTGCAGGTCGTGCGGCTCGGGGTCGACGAAGAGCAGGCCGGTGACGACCTCGCCGCGGGCCTGGTGCCGCGCGATGTAGTTCATCGCGGCGATGCGGTCGGTCGCGTCGTAGTCGTCGTGGATCTTGCGCAGCCGCAGCCAGGTGCCGTCGTGCTGCTGCACGTCGACGACCGCGCCCGGCGCGTAGCCGGTGGTGATCTCGGCTCGGGTCTCGATGAAGTCGATGCGGTTGACCGCCTCGTTGTGCTCGCGCACGTAGTCGTAGCTCTTGGTGCTGCCGGGGTGGTTGTTGAACGCCACGCAGGGGCTGATCACGTCGATGAACGCGGCGCCGCCGTGCTCGATCGCGCCCTTGATCAGCGGCACCAGCTGCGCCTTGTCGCCCGAGAAGCTGCGCCCGACGTAGGTTGCGCCGAGCTGCAGCGCGATCGACACCATGTCGATCGGCGCATCCATGTTGACGACGCCGCGCTTGCTCTTGCTGCCGACGTCGGCGGTGGCGGAGAACTGCCCCTTGGTCAGGCCGTAAACGCCGTT
>CAYGZN010000330.1:0-3906 GCA_964354355.1 uncultured Burkholderiaceae bacterium
GTTGCGCGCGGGCCCGCAGCCGACGCTCGACGACACCGGGCCCCGGGCGGCCGGCTGCCTGTGCCCGCGCTGCCTGCGTCTGGCGCTCGAGCGCGAACGGGTGCTCGAATCTGCGGGCGTCGAAGCGATCGAGCCTGCGGTCGATGCGGCGCGTTCGGCGCGCATCGACGCGGCGTGGGCCGGCAAGACGATGCCGACCGGTGCGCTGGGCGCGCTGCAGGCGCTGGCGCGCACGATCGCGCTGGCGCAGCACACCGACTCGCCGCACATCGGGCGCACGGCAGTGGTGGTGTTCGCCGGCGACCACGGCCTCGCCGCCGAGGGTGTGTCGGCCTATCCGCAGGCCGTCACCGCGCAGATGCTGCAGAACTTCGCCGCCGGCGGCGCGGCGATCAACGTCCTGTGCCGCACCCACGGCATCGCGCTGACGGTGGTCGACGCGGGCATCGCCGGCGCGCTGCCCGCGGCGGGCGCGGCGCACGCCACGTCGCACGCCACGTCGCACGCCACGTCGCACGCCACGGCACCCGCACCGACCGCGGGTCCGTCGCGCGTCCTCGATCGCGCGCTGGGCGGCGGTACCGCGAACGCCCTCGACGGCCCCGCGATGACCGAGGCGCAGGCGCTCGAGGCGATCCGTCGCGGCGCCGACGTCGTGCGCGCGATCGAGGCCGACGCGATCGGCCTGGGCGAGATGGGCATCGGCAACACGTCGAGCGCGGCGCTGCTGCTGGCGCGACTGCTGGACCGCCCGGTCGGCGACTGCACGGGCCGGGGCGCGGGACTGGACGACGCCGGCCTCGCACACAAGCGCCGCGTGCTCGAGCGTTGCCTGGCCGCGCACCCGAACGCCGTGTCGCCGCTGCAGGCGCTGGGCGCCTTCGGCGGCTTCGAGACCGCGATGCTGGTCGGAGCGATGCTGGCCGCGGCGGCGCGTCGACGGATCGTCGTCGTGGACGGCTTCATCGTCACCGCAGCGCTGCTGGTGGCCGCGCGGATCGAGCCCGCGGTGCTCGGCTACTGCGTGTTCGCGCACCGCTCGGCCGAGGCCGGCCATGTGTTGGCCCTGCAGGCGCTGGGCGCCGAACCGCTGCTGGACCTGGGCCTGCGGCTGGGCGAAGGCAGCGGGGCCGCGCTGGCGATGCCGCTGCTGGTCGCTGCCGCCGCGCTGCTTTCGGACATGGCGAGCTTCGAGTCGGCCGGTGTCAGCCGCGCCACGCCGCGCGCCTAAAGCGTGACGGGCTTGGTACCATCGCGGGTTCCCGACCGACGACCCGCGCCGACGGCGGGCCGCCCCCGATGACCCGCCAACTTCGCCTCTTCCTCGTCGCCCTGCAGTTCTACAGTCGCGTGCCGGTGACCGGGCGGCTGGCCCGGTGGGTCGGCTGGAATCCGGCGCTGCTGGGGCCCGCCACGCGCTACTTCCCGCTGGTGGGCGCCCTGCTGGCGCTGATCCAGGGCCTGGTGTTCGTGCTGGCGAGCCTGACGCTGCCGCACCCGGTCGCGGTGCTGCTGGCGATGGTCGTCGGGCTGATGCTGACCGGCGCGTTCCACGAAGACGGCTGGGCGGACTTTTGCGACGCGTTCGGCGGTGCGGCGGACCGCGAGCGCACGCTGGAGATCATGCGCGATTCGCGAATCGGCGCCTACGGCGCGCTGGGCGTGCTGATGCTGCTGCTGCTCAGGTTCGAGACGCTCGCGCACATCGATTCGGGCTGGATCGTTGCGGCGCTGGTGTGCGCGGCCGCGTTCTCGCGGGGCTGCGCGGTGCTGCTGATGATCGGCCTGCCGTACGCGCGCGAGGAAGACGACCAGGCCAAGGCGCGCCCGGTCGCGCGCGAGCTTGGCGTGATCGACGCGGTGGTGGCCCTGGCCCTGTCGCTGCTGCCCGTGCTGGTGCTGATGATCTGGACCGGCGACGGCACGCCCGGCGGGCTGGCCGTCGCGCTGGCGCTGATCGGCACGATGGTCGTGCGCCGGCTGGTCCGACGGCGGCTGGGCGCCTACACCGGCGACTGCCTGGGCGCGGTCCAGCAGGTGGCCGAGACGGCCTTCTTCCTGGGTATGCTGATCGTGCTGGGGTCCGTGGTCGATGAAACTCTGGTTGCTCCGACACCCTAGGCCGGCGGTCCCGACCGGACTGTGCTACGGCGCAAGCGACGTGCCGATCGAGGACGACCACCTGGCCGAACTGCTCGAGTCGCTGCCGCCGCGGCTGCCGCGCGAGGCGACGCTGTACAGCAGCCCGCTGTCGCGCTGCCTGCGCCTGGCCCGGGGCCTGGAGCCGCTCGGCTGGGGCCCGGTGTCGATCGACGAACGGCTGCGCGAGATGGACTTCGGCGCGTGGGAGGGCCGGCAGTGGTCGGCGCTGCCGCGCGAGCAGATCGACGCGTGGCGCGACGACCTGCCCAACTACACGCCGCCCGGTGGCGAGCCGCTGCGCGACCTGGCCACACGCGGGCAGGCGTTCTGCGCGGCGCTGCCCCCGCACCGCGACGCGCTGGTCGTCACGCACGCCGGTGTCATCCAGACGCTGCTGCGCACGCTGCGCGGGCGGCCCCTGTCGGGATTCGGCGCGACCCGCATCGAGTACGGGCAGCTGGTCGTGCTCGAGCGTCGCGACCCGGGCTGGGAAGTGGTCGACGGCTGAGCCCGCCCGACGCGACGCCGGGCCTTACAGCACGTAGCGCGCCAGGTCCTCGCTGGCCGCAAGCGCGGCCAGCCGCGACTCGACCAGGGCCGCATCGACGCGCACCACCTCGCCGCCGCGTCGCGTCGCGTCGAACGACACCTCCTCGAGCAGCTTCTCCATCACGGTGTACAGCCGGCGCGCGCCGATGTTCTCGGTGGTCTCGTTGACCGAGAAGGCCATCTGCGCGAGCCGCTTGACGCCGTCGGGCAGGAATTCGACGGTCACGCCCTCGGTGGCCAGCAGCGCCTGGTACTGCTTGGTCAGGCTGGCGTCGGTCTCGGTCAGGATCCGCTCGAAGTCCTCGGCGGTCAGCGAATCCATCTCGACGCGGATCGGGAAGCGGCCCTGCAGCTCGGGGATCAGGTCCGACGGCTTGGACAGGTGGAATGCGCCCGACGCGATGAACAGGATGTGATCGGTCCGCACCATGCCGTAGCGGGTGTTGACGGTCGTGCCTTCGACCAGCGGCAGCAGGTCGCGCTGCACACCCTGGCGCGACACGTCGGCCCCGCCCATCTCGCTGCGCGACGCGATCTTGTCGACCTCGTCCAGGAACACGATGCCGTTCTGCTCGACGTTGGCCAGCGCGCGGGTCTTGACCTCGTCGTCGTTGATCAGCTTGGCGGCCTCCTCGTCGCGCAGCAGCTTCATCGCCTCGCGCACCTTCAGCTTGCGGGTCTTGCGCCGCCCGCCCAGGCCCTGGAACATGCCCTGCAGCTGCTGCGTCAGCTCCTCCATGCCGGCGGGCCCGGCCAGCTCCATCGTCGGCGCAGGCACGGCCACCTCGAGCTCGATCTCCTTGTCGTCGAGCTCGCCCTCGCGCAGCTTCTTGCGGAACTTCTGACGCGTCGCCGAGTCGGCCCCTACCGAGCCGCCCGCGCCCCCGCCCGCGCCCCCGCCTGCCGTGCCTCCGGCAGCCGCGTCGCCGGCACCAAACCCGAAGCTGCGCGGCGGCGGCAGCAGCACGTCGAGCACACGCTCCTCGGCGGCGTCCAGCGCCCGGGTCTCCATCTTCCTCATCTCGGCCTCGCGCGCCTGCTTGATGCCGAACTCGGCCAGGTCGCGGATGATCGAGTCGACATCCTTGCCGACGTAGCCCACCTCGGTGAACTTGGTCGCCTCGACCTTGATGAACGGCGCGTGCGCCAGGCGGGCCAGCCGACGCGCGATCTCGGTCTTGCCGACGCCGGTGGGCCCGATCATCAGGATGTTCT
>CAYGZN010000331.1:0-3894 GCA_964354355.1 uncultured Burkholderiaceae bacterium
CGAAACAGCGCGTGCTCGCCGTCCTCGCGCAGCAGCGTGGCATCGACCGTGGCGGCGGGACGGTCCGACTTGCGCAGGATGTTGCCGATCCGCTTGTTGGCGGCCGCCAGGCTCGCGGCTTCGGGCAGCAGGCGGAACGCGGCGATCGCGTCGAGCCGCGGCAGCACGCGGTCGAGCCGGTCGGCGTCGGTCCCGAGCACGGCGTCGACGTCGGCCGCGGGGTAGCCCCGGTCGCGCAGGTATCCGCGCATGCGGTCCACGACGAAGGCCGACAGCTCGGTCGGCGCCGGCTTGACGGCCGCGAGCGGGCCGACGGCATCGAAGGCCTGCTCGACCAGCGTGGTCAGCGACAGCGGCAGCGACTTCTCGACGAGCATCCGCACGATGCCCAGCGCGTGGCGGCGCAGCGCGTACGGATCCCGGTCGCCGGTGGGGTGCTGGCCGATTCCCCAGATGCCCGCGAGCGTCTCGAGCTTGTCCGCCAGCGCGACCACCGTGCCCACGCCGCTGGCGGGCAGCGCGTCGCCCGCGAAGCGCGGCTGGTAGTGCTCGGCGATCGCCTGCGCGATCTGCGGCGCCTCGCCGTCGTGCGCCGCATAGTACCGGCCCATCACGCCCTGCAGCTCCGGGAACTCGCCCACCATGCCGGTCAGCAGGTCCGCCTTGGACAGCGCGGCCGCGCGATCGGCGGTGTCCGCCGGCACGCCCAGCGCGGCGGCGATCGCGCGTGCCAGCGCGCGCACGCGCTCGCTGCGATCCGCCTGGGAGCCGAGCTTCGCGTGGTACACGACCGATGCCAGTCCGGGCGTGCGATCGATCAGCCGGACCTTCTTGTCCTGCTCGAAGAAGAACCTCGCGTCGGCCAGGCGCGGGCGCACGACGCGTTCGTTGCCCTCGACGATGAAGCGCGGGTCGTCGAGCTCCATGTTCGAGACGATCAGGAACTGGGGCAGCAGCCGGTCCTGCGCGTCGAACAGCGGGAAGTACTTCTGGTTGGTGCGCATGGTGAGGATCAGGCACTCCTGCGGCACGCTCAGGAACTCGCGATCGAATTCTCCGACGTAGACGGCCGGCCACTCGACCAGCGCAGTCACCTCGTCGAGCAGCGCGTCGACCACCGCGACGTCGCGGCCCAGCGTGGCGTGCAGCGCGCCGGCGCGTTCGTCGAGCTGCTGCGCGATGCGCTGGCGGCGCCGCTCGAACGACGCGATCACGCGGCCGCGCTCGGCAAGCGCCGCCTCGTATTCGCCGGCGTGCGCAAGCTCGATGTCGCGCTCGCCCTGGAACCGGTGCCCGTGCGTCAGCCCGCCGGACTGCAGGCCCAGCGCCGCGGCCGGCAGCACCTGCGAGCCGTGCAGCACGACCAGCCCGTGGGCGGGGCGCACGAAGCTCACGTGCGTGTGCCCGTCGGCGAGCTGGTACTGCATGACCTTGGGGATCGGCAGCGCGCCGATCGCCTCGACGATCAGCGCCGCAACCGCCTGCTCGAGCGTCGCGCCGGGCACGGTGCGGTGCAGGTAGAAGCACTCCTGCTTGCCGTCCGAGGCGCGCGTGAGCTGCCCGATCGGGGCCTGCTGCTTCTGCGCCCACTTCTGCAGCGCGACGGTGGGCTGCCCGTTCGCGTCCAGGCCGACCGCCACCGACGGCCCCTTCGACTCGACGGTGCGATCGGGTGCCCGCGATCGAACGTCCGCGACCAGCACCGCGAGCCGCCGCGGCGTCGCGAACGCGGTGTGGCCGGCGTCGGCGTCGACCAGGCCCTGTGCGCGCAGGCCGTCGACGACGGCGCGCGCGAAAGCCTCGCCCAGGCGTGCCAGCGCCCTGGGGGGAAGCTCCTCGGTGAACAGTTCGATCAGCAGCGGTTCGTTCATCGTCTGCGCCCGGCCGGCGACGGTTGCGCCGCCGCTCATGCGGCCTGCGGCAGGTGCCGCGCCATCGGGAAGCCGAGCTGCTCGCGCGCACCGTAGTAGGCCTGCGCCACGCCGCGCGCCAGCGCGCGCACGCGCCCGATGTAGGCGGCGCGCTCGGTGACCGAGATCGCCCCGCGCGCATCGAGCAGATTGAACGTGTGCGAGCACTTCAGCACCATCTCGTACGCAGGCAGCGCCAGGTGCGCCGCGGTCAGGCGGGCCGCTTCGGACTCGAACTCGTCGAAGTGCCGAAACAGCATCGCGGCGTCGGAGTGCTCGAAGTTGTAGGCCGACTGCTCGACCTCGTTCTGGTGGAACACGTCGCGGTAGGTGATCCCCTCGGTCCACTGCAGGTCGTAGACGCTGGCCACGCCCTGCAGGTACAGCGCGAGCCGTTCCAGACCGTAGGTGATCTCGCCGGTGATCGGCTGGCACTTCAGCGAGCCGACCTCCTGGAAGTAGGTGAACTGCGTGACCTCCATGCCGTTGAGCCAGACTTCCCAGCCCAGTCCCCAGGCGCCCAGGGTGGGCGATTCCCAGTCGTCCTCGACGAAGCGCACGTCGTTGACCGACGTGTCGATGCCCAGGCTGCGCAGCGACCCGAGGTACAGCTCCAGGATGTCCGGTGGCGAGGGCTTGAGCACCACCTGGTACTGGTAGTAGTGCTGCAGTCGGTTCGGGTTGTCGCCGTAGCGGCCGTCCTTCGGCCGGCGCGACGGCTGCACGTAGGCCGCCCGCCAAGGCTCGGGCCCGATCGCGCGCAGGAACGTCGCCGTGTGGAAGGTCCCCGCGCCGACTTCCATGTCGTAGGGCTGCAGCAGCGCGCAGCCCTGTCGGTCCCAGTACTCCTGCAGTCGCAGAATGATGTGTTGAAAACTGAGCATCCGGATTCCCGCCCCGGCACGGGGCGCCCCTCGAAGACCCCGGATTCTATCGGGTTTGCGTCGCGCGGCGCTCGCCGCGCGCATGCGGCTTCGAGCGGCCCGCCCACGCAAGGCCCAGCAGCGCAATGGCCGCGGCGCCGGCGACGGGCCCGTTGCCGGCGCGCGCGAACGGCGTGAGGCCCGCCGTGCCCTGGACCGTGACCGAAAGGAAGTCCTTCGTGTACGGGGGCAGCTGCGCGATCACGCGTCCGGTGTCGTCGATCGCCGCGGTCACGCCGGTGTTGGTCGCGCGCAGCATCGGGCGGCCCGTCTCGAGGCTGCGCATGCGCGCGATCTGCAGGTGCTGCGGCAGCGCGTGCGAATTGCCGAACCAGGCGATGTTGCTGACGTTGGCGAGGATCGTGGCCCCGCGCGACCCGTGCAGCGCACGCGCGATCTCCTCGCCGAACAGGTCCTCGTAGCAGACGTTGAAGGCGATGCGCTGTCCGCCGACCTCCAGCGGCGGCTGCACCGGCGCGCCGCGCGCGAAGTCGCCCAGCGGAATGTCCATCAGCCGCACGAACCAGCGGAACCCCAGCGGCACGAATTCCCCGAACGGCACCAGGTGGCGCTTGTCGTAGCGCTGCGCGCCGACCCGCGGGTCGGCCGCCGCCGCGGGCGTCAGCGCCAGCACGCTGTTGGCGAACGGCACCGGTTCGCCGGATGTGTGCGGGCCGCCCACCGGCAGCGGCATGCCGATCGCCACCGTGTGGCCGCGTCGCACGTGCTCCAGGATGCGCTGCGCCACGGCCTGCGGCGTAGCGGACCACGGGATCGTCCACGCGGTCTCCGGCAGGATGACCAGCGTCTCGGTGGCCGCTTCGACGGCGTCGGCGTAAGCGTTCATCGCGGCCGCGACGCGGTCGGCGCGGAACTTCATCTCCTGCGGCACGTTGCCCTGGACCAGGCGCACCGTCAGCGGCGGGCCTTCGGGTCGTGTCCACCCGCCGCGCGGCAGCAGTCCGGCGGCGCCCAGGAGCGCGGCCGCCGCCACCAGCGGCGCGGCGCGCCGCTGCAGTGCACCGACGCCCAGCAGCGTCGAAGCGGCGACGGCTGCCGCA
>CAYGZN010000332.1:0-3886 GCA_964354355.1 uncultured Burkholderiaceae bacterium
GCACAGCACGTCGTCGTCGTGGCGGCGGCCTACGAGATCGCCCGGCGCCACGACGACGACGTGCTGTGCGAGGAGTTCATCGACGGGCGCGAGCTGACGGTTGCCGTGCTGGGCACCGGCGAGCAGGCGCGCGCTCTGCCGGTGATCGAGATCGTCGCGCCCGCGGGCAACTACGACTACCAGAACAAGTACTTCCGCGACGACACCCGATACGTCTGCCCGGCCGAGCTGCCGGGCCCGCTGGCCGCGCGCATCCGCGAGCTCGCGCTGAAGTCGTTCCACGCCATCGGCTGCGAAGGCTGGGCCCGCGCCGACGTGATGCTGCGCCGCGCCGACCAGGAGCCGTACCTGCTCGAGATCAACACGTCGCCGGGCATGACCGGCCACTCGCTGGTGCCGATGGCGGCCCGCGCCGAGGGCATCACGTACGAGGACCTGTGCCTGCGGATCCTGTCGGGCGCGCGCCTGAAGATGGGGGGAACCCGCCCGTGACCGATTCGGGGAGCCGCCGGTGAACTTCTGGCACGACGTCCGGCTGATGAACCTCGCCGCCAACGCGCTGACGGCCGTGGCGCTCGGGGCGATGCTGGCGGGCGCCGGGTGGTGGCTCGCGCAGCGCCCGATGTTCGCGCTGCGCACCGTCGTGATCGAGCCGGCCGGTGAGTCCCTGCCGCTGCGCCACGTGAACACGACGCTGCTGCGCGCCGCCGGGCTGCGCCAGGTGCCGGGCAACTTCCTGACGGTGGACCTCGGGGCGGTGCGCGACGCGTTCGAGCGGGTGCCCTGGGTGCGCCGCGCGCAGGTGCGGCGGATCTGGCCGAACGCGCTGCGCATCGGCATCGAGGAGCACCAGCCGCTGGCGACGTGGGGCGACGGGCGGCTCGTGAACCGGCACGGCGAGCTGTTCGCGGCGAACGCCGCCGAGGCCGAGGAGGACGCGCCGCTGCTGGAGTTCTCGGGTCCGCAGGGCAGCGAGCTCGAGGTCACCAAGCGCTGGGCCGAGCTGCGGCGCCAGGTCGCGCCGCTGCAGCTGCACCTGGAGGCGGTCGCGCTGTCGCCGCGCTACGCGTGGTCGGTGCGGCTGGACAACGGGCTGACGCTGATGCTCGGGCGCGAGCAGGGACTGCCGATCAGCGAGCGGGTCGCGCGCTGGGTCGCGCTGTATCCGCACGTGCAGGCGCGCCTGAACCGCCGCGCCGACACGATCGACCTGCGCTATCCGAACGGCTTCGCGGTCCACGCGCCGGGTGCGCTCGAGAAGGCGCCGCCCGGCTCCTCCCCGGTCGGCCGTCCGGTGGCCGCGCGTGCGGTCGCGCCACGCCCGGAACCCGCGCGCAGCGGCAACAGAAAGGACCCACGTTCGCGATGACACGAGACAGCAAGGACCTGATCGTCGGACTCGACATCGGCACCTCCAAGGTGGTCGCCGTGGTCGCCGAGATGCACCCCGACGGCCGCTACGAGATCGTCGGCCTGGGCCAGCACGAGTCCAAGGGGCTGAAGAAGGGCGTGGTCGTGAACATCGAGACCACGGTGGCCTCGATCCAGCGCGCGCTCGAGGAGGCCGAGCTGATGGCCGACTGCAAGATCCGCAACGTCTACACCGGCATCGCGGGCAGCCACATCCGCAGCTTCAACTCGATCGGCATGGTGGCGATCAAGGACAAGGAGGTCACCGACGCCGACGTCGCGCGCGTGATCGAGACGGCCAAGGCGGTCAACATCCCCACCGACCAGCAGATCCTGCACGTGCTGCCGCAGGAGTTCATCATCGACGGCCAGGAGGACATCCGCGAGCCGATCGGCATGAGCGGCGTGCGCCTCGACGTCAAGGTCCACATCGTCACCGGCGCGGTGTCGGCCGCGCAGAACATCATCAAGTGCGTGCGACGCTGCGGGCTCGAGGTCCAGGACCTGATCCTGCAGCCGCTCGCCTCGAGCACGGCGGTGCTCACGCAGGACGAGAAGGAGCTCGGCGTGGCGCTGGTCGACATCGGCGGCGGCACGACGGACATCGCGATCTTCACCGGCGGCTCGATCCGCCACACCGCGGTGATCCCGATCGCCGGCGACCAGATCACCAACGACGTGGCGATGGCGCTGCGCACGCCGACGCCGGACGCCGAGGAGATCAAGCTGCGCCACGGCATCGCCAAGCAGGTGCTGGCCGACCCGTCCGACAAGATCGAGGTGCCGGGCATCGGCGATCGCGGCCCGCGCTCGCTGTCGCGCCAGGCGCTGGCGGCGGTGATCGAGCCGCGCGTCGAGGAGCTGTTTTCGCTCGTGCAGCAGGTCATCCGCGAGTCCGGCTACGAGGAGCTGCTGTCCTCGGGCGTGGTCATCACCGGCGGCACCAGCCTGCTGCCCGGCATGACCGAGCTGGGCGAGGACATCTTTCTGAAGCCGGTGCGCCTGGGCGTGCCGGAGTATTCGGGCGGACTGGCCGACGTGGTCAGGTCGCCCCGATTCGCAACCGCGCTGGGGCTGCTCGAGGAAGCTCGAACGCAGCGCCTGCGCGGGCGCAAGGTGGCGGAGCAGTCGGGTTCCTTCAAGGAGACGCTGCGCCGCATGAAGGAGTGGTTCCTGGGGAACTTCTGATCCCCGCGTTCTTTTGCCCGTTCGTCAGTCAGTCCGAGTGCTAATTCCGTAGGAGGCCAACAAGATGTCATTCGAAATGCTGGAAAACGAGTTCGACGGCGCCGTCATCAAGGTCGTCGGGGTGGGTGGTGCCGGCGGCAACGCCGTGAACCACATGATCAATCGCGGCGTGCAGGGGGTGGAGTTCATCACCATCAACACCGACCGCCAGGCGCTGAAGCGGTCGCTCGCGGCGAACATCATCCAGCTCGGTGACGCCGGACTGGGCGCCGGGGCCAACCCGTCGGCCGGGCGCGCCGCGTGCGACGCCGCCCGCGAGGAGGTCAAGGCGGCGCTGGAAGGCGCGAACATGGTGTTCATCACCGCGGGCATGGGCAAGGGCACCGGCACCGGCGCCTCGCCGGTGGTGGCCGCCGTGGCCAAGGAGATGGGCATCCTGACGGTCGGCGTGGTCACCAAGCCGTTCGACTTCGAGGGCGGCAAGAAGATGCGCATCGCCGACGACGGCATCGAGCAGCTCGTCGAGCACGTCGACTCGCTGATCGTCGTGCTCAACCAGAAGCTGTTCGACGTGATGGACGAGGACGCCAGTCTCGAGGACGCGTTCCACCGCGCCGACGACGTGCTGCACAACGCCGTGGCCGGCATCGCCGAGATCATCAACGTGCCGGGCCTGGTCAACGTCGACTTCGCCGACGTGCAGACGATCATGGGCGAGCAGGGCAAGGCGATGATGGGCATCGGCGAAGCCGAGGGGCTGGACCGCGCCCGGCTGGCCGCCGAGCAGGCCGTGGCGTCGCCGCTGCTCGACGGCGTCGACCTGCTGGGCGCGCGCGGCGTGATCGTCAACATCACCGCCAGCCGCTCGCTGAAGCTGCGCGAGACCAACGAGGTGATCAACACGATCAAGCAGTTCTGCGCCGAGGACGCGACGATCATCCACGGCACCGTCTACGAGGAGGACATGGGCGAGGCGCTGCGGGTGACCGTCGTGGCCACCGGCATCGGCAAGACCGCTCGCAAGCCGCAGCTCGTGCCCCAGCCGATGCGCCTGACCGGCACGCACGACGCCGGCGCGGCCAACACCGGCTACGGCGAGTTCGACACGCCGGCGATCTGGCGCAATCCGCGCGGCAGCGCGTCGGCGCAGGTCGCCGCGCTCGAGGAGAAGGGCGTCGACCGGCTGGACATCCCGGCGTTCCTGCGCAAGCAGGCCGACTGACCCGGCGCGGGCACTGCGCCGACTGACGCACGCCACGCACGCACGCCACGCACGCACGCCACGCAC
>CAYGZN010000333.1:0-3878 GCA_964354355.1 uncultured Burkholderiaceae bacterium
CGTGCCTGAACATCCTGAACCAGCCGGGCGGGAACATCGCGACGGCCGAGGACCCGGCCGAGATCAACCTGCCGGGGGTCAACCAGGTCAACGTCAACGACAAGGCGGGGCTGACGTTCGCCGCGGCGCTCAAGTCGTTCCTGCGCCAGGACCCCGACATCATCATGGTCGGCGAGATCCGCGACCTGGAGACCGCCGACATCGCGATCAAGGCGGCTCAGACCGGTCACATGGTGATGTCGACGCTGCACACCAACGACGCGCCGACCACGCTGACGCGGATGATGAACATGGGCGTGGCCCCGTTCAACATCGCCTCGTCGGTGATCCTGATCACCGCGCAGCGCCTCGCGCGCCGGCTGTGCACCTGCAAGGCCGAGACGCACGTCGACGAGGAGGCGCTGCTCGCGGCCGGGTTCACCGAGGCGGACCTCGACGGATCCTGGACCCCGTACAAGCCGGTGGGCTGCGAACGCTGCAGCGGATCGGGCTACAAGGGCCGGGTGGGCATCTACCAGGTGATGCCGATCACCGAGGAGATCCAGCGGATCATCCTCACCAACGGCAACGCGATGGAGATCGCCGCCCAGGCCAAGCGCGAAGGCGTCTGCGACCTGCGCGAGTCGGGCCTGCGCAAGGTGAAGCAGGGGCTGACATCGATCGAGGAAGTGCTCGGCGTGACCAACGAATGACCGGAGAGACCTGATGGCGACCAAGGCACTGACGGCCCCGCCCCGCGCGGCCGTCAAGGAATCGACCTACGCCTGGGAAGGGCGTGACCGCACCGGCAAGCTCGTGCGCGGCGAGATGCGCGCCGGCGGCCAGGCGGTGGTCAACACGACGCTGCGCCGCCAGGGCATATCGGTCACGCGGGTCAAGAAGCAGCGCTACCGCAGCGGCGGCAAGATCCAGGAGAAGGACATCACGCTGTTCACGCGGCAGCTGGCCACGATGATGAAGGCCGGCGTGCCGCTGCTGCAGGCCTTCGACATCGTCGCCAAGGGCACCGACAAGGGCGCGGTGGCCAAGCTGTTCACCGACATCAAGGGCGACGTCGAGACGGGCACCGCACTGTCGCAGGCGTTTCGCAAGTACCCGCTGTACTTCGACTCGCTGTTCTGCAACCTGGTCGGCGCCGGCGAGCAGGCCGGTATCCTCGACGACCTGCTGGACCGGCTGGCGACGTACAAGGAGAAGATGATCGCGATCAAGGGCAAGATCAAGTCTGCCCTGTTCTACCCGGCCGCGGTGCTGGCGGTCGCGGGGATCGTCGTGACGGTGATCATGCTGTTCGTGATCCCGGCGTTCAAGAGCGTGTTCTCGAGCTTCGGCGCGGACCTGCCGACGCCGACGCTGCTGGTCATGGCGATGTCGGACTTCTTCGTGGCCTACTGGTACCTGATCTTCGGCGTGCTGGGCGGCGCGTTCTACTTCATGCTGCAGGCCTGGCGGCGCTCGCAGAAGGTGCAGATCTTCATGGACCGCCTGATGCTCAAGCTGCCGATCTTCGGCGACGTGATCCGCAAGGCCACCATCGCGCGCTGGCTGCGCACGCTGGCCACGATGTTCGCCGCCGGCGTGCCGCTGGTCGAGGCGCTCGACTCGGTGGGCGGCGCCTCGGGCAACTACGTGTACCTGCTGGCCACCAAGAAGATCCAGGCCGAGGTGTCGACCGGGACGAGCCTGACCGTTTCGATGCAGAATGCCAGTGTGTTTCCCAACATGGTGCTGCAGATGAGCGCGATCGGCGAGGAGTCCGGTTCGCTGGAGTCGATGCTCGGCAAGGCCGCCGACATCTACGAGCGCGAGGTCGACGAGGCGGTCGAAAGCCTGTCCTCGCTGCTCGAGCCGCTGATCATGGTCGTGCTGGGCACGCTGATCGGCGGGCTGGTCGTGGCGATGTACCTGCCGATCTTCAAGCTCGGCCAGGTCGTCTGAGCGCGCTCACGCAGCGAGCAACGGAGTCCGCATGGCAGAACTGCATTCGCTGGCGCCCGGTGCCGCCGCGGCGCTCGCGCTGCTGTTCGGGTTGCTGATCGGCAGCTTCCTGAACGTGGTCATCCACCGGCTGCCGCGGATGATGGAGACGCAGTGGCAGCACCAGGCGGCCGAGCTTCGCGGCGAAACCCCCGCACTGCGCGAGCCGTACAACCTGCTGCGGCCGCGCTCGCGCTGCCCGCACTGCGGCCACCCGATCACGGCCGCGCAGAACATCCCGCTGGTGTCGTGGCTGATGCTGCGCGGCCGCTGCAGCCACTGCAGCGCGCCGATATCGCCGCGCTACCCGCTGGTCGAGCTGGCCGCGGGGCTGCTCGCGGCCGCGGCGGTCTGGCGCTACGGCATGAGCGCCGCGGGCGCCGGCGCGCTGCTGCTGACCTTCTTCCTGATCACGCTGACCTTCATCGACCTGGACACGCAGCTGCTGCCCGACGACCTGACGCTGCCGCTGCTGTGGCTCGGGCTGCTGTTCAACCTGGGCGGCGTGTTCGTGCCGATCGCGGACGCCGTGATCGGCGCGATGCTCGGCTACATGCTGCTGTGGTCGGTCTACTGGCTGTTCAAGCTGGCCACCGGCAAGGAAGGCATGGGCCACGGCGACTTCAAGCTGCTGGCGGCCCTGGGCGCGTGGTTCGGCTGGCACGCGATCCCCTCGATCATCCTGCTGGCATCGGCGGTCGGCGCAGCAGTGGGCATCGCGATGATCGTGCTGCGCGGCCACGGCCGCGAGGTGCCGATCCCGTTCGGCCCCTACCTCGCCGGCGCGGGCCTGCTCGCGCTGTACTTCGCGCAGCCGCTGGGCGCGCTGTTCGGACTGGCCTGAGCCGGTGAGCGGGCCGGGCGTGCTGGTGGTCGGGCTCACCGGGGGCATCGGCAGCGGCAAGAGCACGGTCGCCGACATGCTGGTGGTCCGTGGCGCGGCCCTGGTCGACACCGACCGCATCGCGCACGAGCTGACGGCCCCGCTCGGCGCCGCCATCGAGGCGATCCGCGCCGCGTTCGGCGACGAGGTCGTCGCGCCCGACGGCAGCATGGACCGGGCCGCGATGCGTGCCCGCGCCTTCTCGGATCCCGGCGCGCGCAAGCGGCTCGAATCGATCCTGCACCCGATGATCCGCACGCGCACCGACCAGGCCGTGCGCGACGCGATCGCGGGCGGTGCGCCGTACGTGATCGTGGCCGTGCCGCTGCTGGTCGAGTCGGCGAGCGGCCCGGGCCGTTTCGACCGCGTGCTCGTCGTCGACTGTCCCCCCGAAGCCCAGCGCGAACGCGTGATGCGACGAAGCGGGCTGGCCCGGGAACAGGTCGAGGCGATCATCGCGGCGCAGGCCACGCGCGCGCAGCGGCTGGCCGCCGCGGACGACGTGGTGGACAACGGCGGCGAGCCCGGTGCGCTGGCGCGCCAGGTCGATGCGCTTCACGCCAAGTACCTCGGTTTGTCAAGGGGGCGCGAATGATTCAAAATGCCCGCGCGTCACACCGATGAACCGACACGGACCTCAAGCCGTTGATCCTCTACGAATATCCGCTCAACGAACGGATTCGCACGCTGCTCAGGCTCGAAGACCTGTTCACGAGGTTCGACCACTTCGCGGCACGGCCTGATCCCCTCGATCATCACGCGGCGCTCACGACGCTGTTCGAGATCCTCGAAGTCGCGTCGCGGGCCGACCTGAAGTCGGACCTGATGCAGGAGCTCGAGCGCCAGCGCCAGACGTTGATGGCGTTTCGCGACAACCCCAACGTGTCGACCGAGGCGCTGAACCGGGTGCTCGCCGACATCGACGAGTCGCTGCAGCTGCTGAACGCGACCACCGGCAAGACCGGCCAGCACCTGCGCGACAACGAGTGGCTGATGAGCATCCGCAGCCGCGCGATCA
>CAYGZN010000334.1:0-3874 GCA_964354355.1 uncultured Burkholderiaceae bacterium
CCAGGCGGCCGACCTCACGTGGATCAAGCTCAGGGACGGCGCGCCCACGGTCGTTCAGACGCAGGGCCGGCACGACCCCTGCGTGGGCATCCGTGCCACGCCGATCGCCGAGGCGATGCTGCTGCTGGTGCTGATGGACCACGCGTTGCGCCACCGCGCGCAGTGCGCCGACGTGCGCGTGGCCACGCCGCGCATCGCGGGCGCGGGCGGCTGAGGCCGGGCCGCGCTCGCCCACCCCGGCCGGGCTGCCCGAGCCTTGAATCCGCTGCACCCGGGCGGGCTGCGTGCGCTGTTCTTTGCGTACTTCGGGTTCATCGGCATCTTCTCGCCGTACCTGAGCCTGTACTTCGCCGCGCGCGGCCTGTCGATTCCCGAGATCGCGGTGCTGATGTCGCTGCCGCAGCTGCTGCGCATCGTCGCGCCGCCGTTCTGGGGGTGGCTGGCCGATCGCACCGGGCGGCGGGTGGCGCTGTTGCGCGTCAGCGCGCTGGCGGCGCTGCTGGTGCTGAGCCTGTTCCCGCTGGCCTCGGGTCTGCTGGGTTTCGGCGTGCTGCTCCTCGCGCTGTTCTTCATGACGGCCGCGCAGGGTCCGATCGGCGAAGCGATGGCGCTGGCCGTGGCCGGCGGAGACGCCGGGCGCTACGGGCGCATCCGCCTATGGGGCTCGGTCGGATTCATCCTGACGGTGCTGGGTGCGGGGCCGGTGCTGGACCGGTGGGGAATGTCCGCGCTGCCGGTGCTGATGCTGGCCTCGATGGGGCTCGTCGCGGCCGTGACCTTCGCGCTGCCGCAGCGAGTGGAGGCGCCGCCCGCGCGCGTCGGCGCCTCGGTGCGGCAGCGGCTCGCCGACCGCGCGCTGCAGCTGTTCCTGCTGTCGTGCTTCCTGATGGTGTTCGCGCACGCGGCGCTGTACGCGTTCTACTCGCTGTTCCTGGAGCGGCTGGGCTACAGCAAGACGGCGATCGGCTGGCTGTGGGCGATTTCGGTGCTTGCCGAGATCCTGCTGTTCGTGCTGCAGCGGCATCTGTTCGACCGGTTCGACGCGCAGCGGCTGCTGGCCGTCTCGTTCGTCGTGGCTGCGCTGCGCTTCGCGATGATCGGCGGCTCGGGCGGGGCGGCCTGGATCGTGGTCACGGCCCAGTTGCTGCACGCGATCACCTTCGGCCTGCACCACAGCGCGTCGATGGCCATCCTGCAGCGGGCGTTCGAGCCGGCCCAGCAGGGTCGCGCGCAGGCGGTCTACGTGGTGGTCGCCTACGGGCTCGGCGGATCGGTCGGGGGGCTCGTGGCGGGCGGGTTGTGGGAGCGGGCCTCGCCCGAGGCGGCGTTCTTCGGCGCTGCCGTGGCGTCTGCGCTGGGCTGGGCGGCCGCCACGGCAGGGGCGGCCGCCGCGCGCAGGAGCGCCGCGGCGGCGCGGCGGTAGACTTCGCAGTCCGGGGCGTCCGGGCCGCGGGGCCACGCGCCTGCCTGACGGCCCGGCCGGCCGCCCACATCCAACGGAGGTATCACGATGTTCGCCGCGTCTCGATCCGCAGCCGTACGTGCATGGCTGGGCGCGCTGGTTCTGGCCGCGCTGGCCGGCTGCCAGTCGGTCAACACGACGTCGGCCGGCGCCGTGGGCGTCGAGCGCTCGCAGCTGATGTCGCCGCTGGTGTCCGAGGCGGACCTGAGAAAGGGGTCCGACCAGGCCTACCGCCAGGTGCTGCAGCAGGCGCAGGGCAAGGGGACGCTCAACGTCGATGCCGCGCTGACCCAGCGCGTGCGCGGGATTGCGGCGCGGATCATCCCCGTGACGGCGGCCTTCCGGCCCGACGCGCCGTCGTGGAAGTGGGACGTCAACGTGATCCGCTCGGACCAGCTCAATGCCTGGTGCATGCCGGGCGGCAAGATCGTGTTCTACAGCGGACTGATCACCAAGCTGCAGCTCACCGACGACGAGATCGCGGCGATCATGGGCCACGAGATCGCCCACGCGCTGCGCGAGCACGCGCGCGAGCGGGCCTCCGAGCAGCAGGCCGCGGGGCTGCTGATCGGCATCGGCGCGGCGGCGCTCGGCGTGGGGCAGGTGGGGGCGGACCTCTCGACGATGGCCTACAAGGTGGCCGTCGGCATGCCCAACAGCCGCGCCCACGAGACCGAGGCCGACCGGATCGGCGTGGAGCTGGCCGCACGTGCCGGCTACGACCCGCGCGCGGCAATGTCGCTGTGGCAGAAAATGGCCCAGTCCGGCGGCGGGGCGCCGCCAGAGTGGCTCAGCACGCACCCGGCGGCCGCCACGCGCCAGACGGACCTCGAAGTCTATGCGGCGCGCGTGATGCCGTTGTACGAGCAGGCGCGCAGGAAGTAGCGCGCCGCGGCCGCAGCCGAGACGCCCGCGGCGCCCGCGACGGCGCGCGCTGCGGCATTGTCGGGCGCCGCAACGCCCGTGCCACGCCCGCTCGGGGCGGGGTGGATGGCATAATCACAGGTTGCCCGACGCCGGATGCCGCCATGCTCGCTCGCACCCTCTACGACAAGCTCTGGGACGCCCACGTCGTCCACCAGGAGGACGACGGCACCTGCCTGGTCTACATCGACCGCCACCTGGTCCACGAGGTCACCAGTCCGCAGGCCTTCGAGGGGCTTCGGCTGGCCGGGCGCCGTCCGTGGCGGGTGTCGGCCAACCTGGCCGTCGTCGACCACAACGTGCCCACGACCGACCGCTCCCGGGGCATCGCCGACCCGATCGCGCGCCTGCAGGTCGAGACGCTCGACGCCAATGCCCGCGAATACGGGCTGGCGTACTTCGACATTGCCGACCGGCGTCAGGGGATCGTGCACGTGATCGGTCCCGAACAGGGCGCGACGCTGCCGGGCATGACGGTCGTGTGCGGCGATTCGCACACCAGCACCCACGGCGCGTTTGCGTGCCTGGCATTCGGCATCGGTACGTCCGAGGTCGAGCTGGCGCTGGCGACCCAGTGCCTGACGACCAAGAAAGTGCGCAGCATGCGGGTCGACGTCACGGGCACGCTGCCGCGCGGCGTGACCGCCAAGGACGTCGCGCTGGCCGTCATCGGCCGCATCGGCACCGCCGGCGGCACCGGCTATGCGATCGAGTTCGCCGGCGCGGCCGTTCGGGCGCTGACGATGGAAGGCCGCATGACCCTGTGCAACATGGCGATCGAGGCCGGTGCCCGCTCGGGCATGGTCGCGGTCGACGACGTCACGCTCGACTACCTGAAGGGCCGTCCGATGGCGCCCGCCGGCGCCGACTGGGAGCGCGCGGTCCAGTACTGGCGCACGCTGCGCAGCGACCCCGGTGCGCGTTTCGACCTGGTCGTCACGCTGGACGGCGGCACCTTGCGGCCCCACGTCACCTGGGGCACGTCGCCCGAGATGGTCGTGTCGATCGAGGACCGCGTGCCGGATCCCGACAAGGAGAAGGACGCCGTGCGCCGCGAAGGCATGGAGCGCGCGCTGGTCTACATGGGGCTGACGCCGAACACGCCGATCACCGACGTGCGCGTCGACAAGGTGTTCATCGGGTCGTGCACCAACTCGCGCATCGAGGACCTGCGCCAGGCGGCGGCGGTGGTGCGCGGGCGCCGGCGCGCCGACAGCGTCAAGCTGGCGATGGTGGTGCCCGGCTCGGGCCTGGTCAAGATCCAGGCCGAAGCCGAGGGGCTGGACAAGGTCTTTCGCGACGCCGGCTTCGAGTGGCGCGAGCCGGGGTGCTCGATGTGCCTGGCGATGAATGCCGACCGGCTCGAGCCGGGCGAGCGGTGCGCATCGACGTCGAACCGCAACTTCGAGGGGCGCCAGGGCACCGGCGGCCGAACCCACCTGGTCAGTCCCGCGATGGCCGCTGCCGCCGGGGTGTTCGGCCACTTCG
>CAYGZN010000335.1:0-3872 GCA_964354355.1 uncultured Burkholderiaceae bacterium
CGGCGGTCAGCGACGTGCCCGCCCGGCCTGCGAACAGCAGCGCACTGACCACGGGGCCGAGCTCGCGCACCAGCGACAGCGCCACCAGCAGGCCCAGCGCCTCCGCCGACCCGTAGCGCTGCAGCGTGTAGTACCCCTGCAGCCCCAGCACGAAGCCCACGAACATGCCGGACACGACGATGATCGACAGCGAGTAGTTGCCGATGAAGTGGATCTGATCGACGACCAGCCTGGGGCGGCGCAGCGAGGCGACCCCGAGCCAGCACAGGCGCGCGAAGAAACGCGCGCCGTAGCCGGCCAGGTCGACATACGAGCGCACGCGTGCGCCCAGGCGTTCGATCGGCATCAGCCCGGCAATCCGAGTTGCTCGGCCATCGCGGGAGCCGGGTAGTGGAAACGCACCGGCCCGTCGCGGCGCCCGTGCAGGAACTGGGACACGAACGGATCCTCGGAAGCCATCAGCTGAGCGGGGGTGCCCGAGGCCACGACGCGGCCGTTGCCCAGCAGGTAGACGAAGTCGGCGATCGCGAACGTCTCGGGCACGTCGTGCGTGACGACGATCGACGTCGCGCCCAGCGCGTCGTTCAGGCGGCGGATCAGCTGCGCGATCGTGCCCAGCGAGATCGGGTCCAGCCCGGCGAACGGCTCGTCGTACATCAGCAGCGGCGGATCCAGCGCGATGGCACGGGCCAGCGCGACCCGCCGCGCCATGCCGCCCGAGACCTGCGAGGGCATCAGCTGCGCGGCACCGCGCAGCCCGACCGCGTCGAGCTTCATCAGCACCAGGTCGCGGATCATCGACTCGGGCAGCGACGTGTGCTCGCGCATCGGAAACGCGACGTTCTCGAAGACCGTCATGTCGGTGAACAGCGCGCCGGACTGGAACAGCATGCCCATGCGGCGGCGCAGCCGGTACAGGCCCGCGCGGCCCAGCGCGGCCACGTCCTCGCCGTCGAACACGACCCGGCCGGACCCGGCGCGCAGCTGGCCGCCGAGCAGCCGCAGCAGCGTCGTCTTGCCGGATCCGGACCCGCCCATCAGGCCGACGACCGCGCCGCGCGGCACGCGCATCGTGACGTCCTCCAGCACCGGCCGGGACCCGTAGCCGAAGCGCAGCGATTCGATCGAGACGAAATGGGCGTCGTTCAAGAGTGGGCGGCCGTCGGGTTGCGTTCCGACCCGCAGGGCGTCGGCGCGCGACAAACGTCGGATTCTAGCAAGGCATCGCGACAGAGCCCCGCCACCGCGCAGGGTCGGGACGCCGATGACGCGCGCCGCCTCAGGGAGCGCGACGACTGAGCAGCCGCGCCTCGGCCGCGTTGACCTGCTCGACCGTGCCCGCCAGCACCAGCGTGTCGCCCGCCTGCAGCGTCAGCTCGGCGGGCACTTCGACCGTGCGCCGGCCATTGCGCACCAGCGCGCTGACCTTGCAGCCGGCCAGCGGGATCTCCGACAGCGCGCGCCCGTGCGCGCCGCTGCCGGCAGGCAGCGTCACGGCGTGCAGGCGCACGTGGTCCTCCTCGATGGTCTCGCTTTCCTGGTCGTCGGCGCCGTGGAAGTAGCCGCGCAGCAGCCGATAGCGATCCTCGCGGATGTTCTGCAGGCGGCGCAGCACGCTGGCCACCGGGGCCCCGGTCAGCGCCAGCGCGTGCGAGGCGAGCATCAGGCTGCCCTCGACGACCTCCGGGACGACTTCGGTCGCACCCGCCTCGCGCAGCCGCTCCAGGTCGGCGTCGGTGTCGGTGCGCACGACCACCGGCAGGTTCGGCGCGAGCTGGCGCACCTGGTGCAGCAGCCGGATCGCGGCGGCCGTGTCGTCGTAGGTCACGACCAGCACGCTGGCCCGGTGCACGCCGGCCGCCAGCAGCGTCTCGCGTCGCGAGGCGTCGCCGAACACCACCGACTCGCCCGCGCTCGCCGCCTCGCGGACCCGGTCCGGGTCCAGGTCGAGTGCCACGAACTGGACCTTTTCGGCCTCGAGCACGTGCGCGAGGCTCTGGCCGCTGCGCCCGAAGCCGCAGATGATGATGTGCCGGTCGCGCGACAGGCTGCGCGCGGCGATCGTCTGCAGCTGCAGCGACCGGCGCAGCCACTCCTGGCTGGATGCGCGCATCGCCAGCCAGTCGGCGCGCCCGATCAGCCAGGGGCTCGCCAGCATCGACAGCAGCATCGCGGCCATCAGCGGCTGCAGCGTTGCGGGCGCGACCAGCCGCGAGTCGGCCGCCAGCGCCAGCAGCACGAACGCGAACTCGCCGGCCTGCGCGAGCCAGACGCCGGTGCGAATCGCCAGCGGCGAGTCCCCGCCCATCGCGCGGACCAGCGCGGCGACCAGCGCGAACTTGAGCAGCACCGGCAGCGTCGCATACAGCAGCACCTGCGGCCACGACAGCAGCACCACGGTCAGGTCCAGCTTCATGCCGATCGTGATGAAGAACAGCCCGAGCAGGATGTCGCGAAACGGCTTGATGTCCTCCTCGACCTGGTATCGGTATTCGGTCTCGGAGATCAGCATGCCCGCCACGAACGCGCCGAGCTCCATCGACAGTCCGGCCTTCTTGGTCAGCCACGCGAACAGCAGCGCGGCCAGCAGGATGTTCAGCGTGAACAGTTCGTGCGAGCGCTGGCGTGCGACCCGCAGGAACCAGAACTGCATCAGCGGTGGCCCGAACCGCAGCAGCGCCAGCAGCAGCACCCCGGCCTTGGCCAGCGCCCAGCCCAGCGGCACCCACCACGGGCCCGGCGACGGGTCCGCGCCGCCCGCCTGGCCGAGCGCCGGGATCACGATCAGCAACGGGATCAGCGCCAGGTCCTGGAACAGCAGCACCGAGAACACCCGCCGGCCGTGCTCGGACTCGAGCTCGTGGCGCTCGGTGAGCATCTTGCTGACCAGCGCGGTCGAGGACATCGCCAGGGCCCCGCCCAGCGCGAGGCCGCCGCGCCAGTCGATCCCGCCGGGCAGCAGCACCCGCAGCCACGCATCCGGCAGCAGCCACACGACGGCCGCGACCAGGACCATCGTTGCGCCGACCTGCGCCGAGCCCAGCCCGAACACGAGACGGCGCATGCTCATCAGCTTGGAGAAGTGGAATTCCAGCCCCAGCGTGAACATCAGGAAGACGACGCCCAGCTCGGCCAGCGTGTGCACGGCCGCGGAATTGGCGGACAGGTTGCCCGCATACGGGCCGAGGACCACGCCCACCAGCAGGTAGGCCACCAGCGCGGGCATCCCGACGAAGCGCAACAGCATCACCGCCAGGATGCTGGCCGCCAGCAGCAGCAGGGTGACTTCGAGGGGCGACAGCATGGTGCTCGGGCCGGGCGGGGGTGACGGTGTACCGTTATATACTGGATCGATGTCCGAGCAGATTGTAGCGAGCCCCCTGCGCGAGGCCCCGGAGTTCGAGGCACGTGCGCTCGCGCGGGCACGCGAGGTGCTCCGGATCGAGGCCGACGCGGTGGCCGCGATGATCCCGAGACTGGACGCGACGTTCGCGGCCGCGTGTCGGCTGATTCTCGATTGCCGCGGTCGGATCGTCGTCAGCGGCATCGGCAAGTCGGGACACATCGCCCGCAAGCTCGCCGCCACGCTGGCCTCCACGGGCACGCCCGCCTTCTTCGTCCACCCCGCCGAAGCCAGTCACGGCGACCTCGGCATGGTCACGCGCGACGACGTGTTCATCGCGCTGTCCTACTCGGGCCGCACCGACGAGCTGCTGGCGATCGTCGCGCCGGTCAAGCGCCAGGGCGCTCGGATGATCGCCATCACCGGCGACACCGGCTCGCCGCTTGCGCTCGAAGCCGACGTGCACCTCGATGCCCGGGTCGACAAGGAAGCCTGCCCGCTGAATCTGGCCCCCACCGCCAGCACCACG
>CAYGZN010000336.1:0-3868 GCA_964354355.1 uncultured Burkholderiaceae bacterium
CCGCCACCAGCGGCGCGGCGCGCCGCTGCAGTGCACCGACGCCCAGCAGCGTCGCAGCGGCGACGGCTGCCGCACCCACCGCGTAGACCCCGGCCAGCGGCGCGATGCCGGCGAGCGGGCCGTCGATCTGCGAATAGCCGACGGCCAGCCACGGAAATCCCGTGAACAGGTGGCCCCGCGCCAGTTCGCCCAGTGCCCAGGCGGCCGCCACGGCCAGCGCGCTCGACCACGGTCCGCGTCCGCCCGACACGCGCCACGCGAGCCAGCCGGCGAGCGCCGGAAACAGCGACAGGTAGGCCGCGAACAGCACCACGGCGGCCGCCGCCAGCGGCGCCGGCATCCCGCCGAAGTCGTGCATGCTGGTGTAGAGCCAGGCCAGTCCGATGCCGAACCAGCCCATGCCGAAAGCGAAGGCGCGGCTGGCGACCGCGCGTGCGCGCTCCTCGCGCTCGTAGGCCCGCTGCATCAGCGCGAACAGGCCGGCGAGCGTCAGCACCGCCAGCCACCAGAGGGGCCACCGCGAGAACGTCGCCGCGAACGCCGCACCCAGCGCGAGTGCCGCAAGCGAACCGATCATGAGTCGCTGGGTGCGACGTCTGGGAGGCGTTCGACCAGCACCAGCTGCAGCGAGCGCGCATCGGCCCGCAGCACTTCGAATCGCAGGCCCTGCATCGTCGCGTGGTCGCCGCGGCGGGGCACCCGCCCGAACTGCTCGGTGACGAGCCCGCCGACGGTGTCGAAGTCACGGTCGGCGAAGGTCGTGCCGAACGTCTCGTTGAACTGGCCGATCCCGGTCGTGGCGCGCACGCGCCAGCGCGGGCCGAGCACGCCGGGCTCGGTCGCGACCACGTTGCCGCTGTCCTCGTCGAAGTCGAACTCGTCCTCGATGTCGCCGACGATCTGCTCGATCACGTCCTCGATCGTGATCATCCCGGCCACGCCGCCGTACTCGTCGACGACCACCGCGAGGTGATTGCGGTTGCCGCGGAAGTCGCGCAGCAGCACGTTCAGCCGCTTGGACTCGGGGATGAACACCGCCGGGCGCAGCAGGTCGCGCACACCGACCTGCTCGTCGACGTAAAGCCGCAGCAGGTCCTTGGCGTGCAGGATGCCGATCACGTTGTCGCGCTCGCCCTCGACGACGGGAAAGCGAGAATGGGCGGTCCCGATCACGAACGGGACGAACTGCTCGCGCGGCGCGGCGATGTCGATCACGTCCATCTGGGCGCGCGGCACCATGATGTCGCGCGCAGCCAGGTCG
The DNA here is from genome assembly GCA_964354355.1 of uncultured Burkholderiaceae bacterium. Classification (GTDB taxonomy): domain Bacteria; phylum Pseudomonadota; class Gammaproteobacteria; order Burkholderiales; family Burkholderiaceae_E; genus CAYGZN01. The sequence continues at coordinate 1,262 of CAYGZN010000336.1, forward strand.
GAGACCTGCATCACGCCTTCGATCATCGACAGCGCATCGGCGTCGAGCAGGTCGCGTTCGTGAGCCTGGCGCAGCAGCTGCACCAGCTGTGCGCGGTCGTCGGGCGTGCGCAGAAGCATCGCCGACACGCGCTGGAGCAGGGTGGGGCTTGACCTGCCCGATGACTCATCGGACATGGAAGGCGCGGCGAGTGGCAGGACCGACGAGCATACCCGAGAAGCAGTCGCCGACCAAGCGCCCGGGCGGCCCGCGGACCGGCGGCCGGCCGTGCGACCCTCAGCGATACGGATCGGTGATGCGAAAGCGCGCGAGGATCTGCGTCTCGCGCTGCTCCATGCGTTGCGCGTCCTCGGGCGTCAGGTGGTCCATGCCCTGGGCGTGCAGCACGCCGTGCACGACCAGGTGCGCGAGGTGGTCGCGCAGGCGCTTGCGCTGCGCACGTGCCTCCTGCGCGAGCACGGGCAGGCACACGACCACGTCGGCGACGATTGCAGCGGCCCCGTGCTGCGGGCTCGTCTGCGGATACGCGAAGGTCAGCACGTTGGTCGCGTAGTCGCGGGCACGGAACTGCGCGTTCAGGCGGCGTCCCTCCAGGCGGCCGACGAATCGCAGGGTCAGGTCCGCGTCTCGCTCGAGCGCGGCGAGCGTCCAGCGGCGCAGCTGCGCGCGATCGACCGGGCACTCGCCGGCGCGCGGCGCGAGCTGCACCGACAGTCTGAGCCTCGGTCGGCGCCTACTCGTGCTCGCGGGGCGCGTGCTTCTCGTAGGCATCGACGATCCTGGCCACCAGCGGGTGTCGCACGACGTCGCTGCTGTCGAACTCGGTGAATGCGATGCCCCGCACGTCGCGCAGCACGCGACGCGCCTCGATCAGCCCGCACGGCTGTCCACGGGGCAGGTCGATCTGCGTCATGTCGCCGGTGACCACGGCGCGCGACCCGAAGCCGATGCGCGTCAGGAACATCTTCATCTGTTCGGGCGTGGTGTTCTGCGCCTCGTCCAGGATGATGAACGCGTGGTTCAGCGTGCGCCCGCGCATGTAGGCGAGCGGGGCGATCTCGATCGCCTGGCGCTCGAACATCTTGGCGACGCGGTCGAACCCCATCAGGTCGTACAGCGCGTCGTAGAGCGGCCGAAGGTACGGGTCGACCTTCTGCGCCAGGTCCCCGGGCAGGAATCCGAGGCGCTCGCCGGCTTCGACGGCCGGGCGGGTCAGGACGATGCGCTTGATCGCGTCGCGCTCGAGCGCATCGACCGCGCACGCCACGGCCAGATAGGTCTTGCCCGTTCCGGCCGGCCCGATGCCGAAGGTGATGTCGTGGGCGAGGATGTTGCGCAGGTACTCCTTCTGGCGCGGCGTGCGGCCCTGCAGGTCGGTCCGCCGCGTGTGCAGCACCGGCTCGCCCACGGTCGCCGCGGGGGCATCCGGCAGCCGCGCCTCGTTGGCGACGCGCACCGCGCGCAGCTCGACGAGGCCGAGCTGGATGTCGTCGATCGTCAACGGATCGGCTGCCAGACGATGGAAGTGCTCGAGCGCGCGCACCGCGCCGCGCGCCTGCTGCGACTGGCCCTCGACCGAGAACGTGTCCGCGCGGCGCGCGATGCGCACGTCGTACGCCTCTTCGATCTGCCTGAGGTTCTGGTCGACCGCGCCGCACAGGTTGGCGAGCCGGTGGTTGTCGGCTTGGGAGGGCCGGTACTGCAGGACGTTGCTTTTCAAGGTGGCTAGGGATTCCGCCGCAGGACGCTCACGCCGTTGATTGTAGTCCCGGACGCCCCGTCGCGGGACAGGCTGTAGCCCAGGCCGAGCCGGGCGGCCTCGGGACCCAGGAAGGCGCCCGACACGCTGGCGCGGCACGACTGGCCTGCCGTGCAGCCCAGCGCATTGCCCGCGCCCGGCGTCTGCACGTCGAGTGTGCCGCGAAACGCGTTGGGCGCGGTCATCGTGAGGTTGGTCGCGCCCGGATTCGACAGGCCGCCCGTCGTCGTGAATCGGTAGGTCGCGTCGCCCGCGAAGCTGGCCTGCGCATCGAGCGCGACCCGCGTGGTCTGCCCCGAGCCGAACTGCACCACCGCCGTCCCTGAGAAGATGCCCGGGTTGCGCGAAGCGTCGCTGAAGGTCGGCTGCGTGGCCCCGGCGAGCTGGTAGCTCGCCGTTCCGCTGGTCGGCATCGTCAACGTGGGCACTCCGACCAGGTAGTGCATGCCCGCACGCGACGACTGGTCGTGCGAGCTGCCCAGGAACAGCACGCTGACGCGCGCCGCCCCGTCGATCCAGCGGCCCCACGACGCGATCGAATCGCCGCCCGCGTCCGTGACCTGGGCCGTGCCGCGCGACAGGCACAGCACGCCGGGGCACAGCCCGATCGACTCGAGCCTCAGGTTGGCGTCGAGGCCGACGCGGGCCGATTCTGCGTTCAGGCTGGCCGCGTTGACGATCGGCACCTGCAGCAGATTCACGTACAGCAGCCGCGCGTCGAGCGGGCCGCTGGTGAGCGAACCGGCCGGCGGCGTGCCCACACCCCCGGTGGAGCCGCTGCCCGCGGAGCCGGTGCCCGTGGAGCCGCTGCCCGTGGAGCCGCTGCCCGTGGAGCCGGTGCCCGTGGA
>CAYGZN010000337.1:0-3865 GCA_964354355.1 uncultured Burkholderiaceae bacterium
CGTGCGCTCTTCGACCTCGAGGCCCGCCATCGTCAGCGCGTGGGCAAGCTCCTCGCTCGACATCGCCGGATCACAGTACGCGCGCAGCCAACGTTCGGAGAACTTCATCGGTGTCAGCCGTTGAACTGGCGCAGGAAGCGCAGGTCGTTTTCGTAGAACATCCTCAGGTCCGACACGCCGTAGCGCAGCATCGCCAGCCGCTCGATGCCCGATCCGAACGCAAAGCCGATGTAGCGTTGCGGGTCCAGCCCGATGTTGCGCACGACGTTCGGGTGGACCTGGCCCGAGCCCGACACCTCGAGCCAGCGGCCCTGCAGCGGACCGTCGGCAAAGCGCATGTCGATTTCGGCCGACGGCTCGGTGAAGGGAAAGTACGACGGGCGAAAGCGCACGTCGATGTCCTCGCGCTCGAAGAACTTGTGCAGGAACTCGGTGTACACGCTCTTGAGGTCGGCGAAGCTGACGTCCTCGTCGACCCACAACCCCTCGAACTGGTGGAACATCGGCGAGTGCGTCGCGTCGGAGTCGACGCGGTAGGTCTTGCCGGGCGCGATCACCTTGATCGGCGGGCGGTTCGCTCGCGCGTAGCGGATCTGCATCGGGCTGGTGTGCGTGCGCAGCAGCAGTCCGTGGCCGTGGCCGTCCTTCGCGTCGACGTAGAACGTGTCGTGCATCGAGCGCGCCGGGTGGTTCTCCGGCGTGTTCAGCGCGGTGAAGTTGTAGAAGTCCTCCTCGATCTCGGGCCCGTCGGCGACGTCGAAGCCGATCGAGCGGAAGATCGACTCGACCCGCTCGATGGTCAGCGTGACCGGGTGCAGGCCGCCGCGGCCCGCGCCGCGCCCGGGCAGCGTGACGTCGATGGCCTCCTGGGCCAGTCGCGCGTCGAGCTCGGCGCGATGCAGCGCCTGCTGGCGCGCGCCCAGCAGCTGCTCGATCGCCTGCTTGACCTCGTTGAGCGCCTTGCCGGCGGCCGCACGCTCCGCCGGGGCAAGCCGCCCGAGCGCCTTCATCTGCGCGGTCACCCGCCCGTCCTTGCCCAGGAAGCGCGCCTTGGCGTTGGCCAGTGCGGCGGCGTCGCCCGAGGCGTCGATCAGCGCGCGGGCTTCGTCGATCAGTTGCTGCGAGGAGTCGTCGGTCGTCATGAGCTTCGGGTCCGGTCATCCCAAACGAAACGGGGCCGACAAGGGCCCCGTCCGGTGACGATTCGCGGGGCCCGGCTTCGCTGCACGAAGTCCGGCCCCGGCATCCGTCAGGCTGCGATCGAGGCCTTCACCTGCGCGACGATCGAGGCGAACGCGGGCTTGTCGTTGACGGCCAGCTCGGCCAGGACCTTGCGATCGAGCCCGATCGCCGACTTGTGCAGGCCGGCGATGAAGCGGCTGTAGGTGATGCCGTGCTCGCGCGCGGCCGCGTTGATCCGCGCGATCCACAGCGAGCGGAACACCCGCTTGCGGTTGCGCCGGTCGCGATACGCGTACTGGCCCGCCCGCATGACGGCCTGCTTGGCGATCCGGTACACGCTGCTGCGCCGGCCCCGGTAGCCCTTGGCCAGCGCCAGGACCTTCTTGTGACGCGCCCGAGCGGTGACGCCACGCTTGACTCTCGGCATGGTGGTCTCCCGTCAGGCGTAGGGCATCATTGCCCGGACACTGACCGTGTCGGACACGTGCACATCGACCGCGCCGCGCAGCTGGCGCTTGTTCTTGGTCGTCTTCTTGGTGAGGATGTGGCGCTTGAACGCCTGTCCCCGCTTGATCGAGCCGCTGGCGCGGACCCGAAAGCGCTTGGCGGCGCTCTTCTTGGTCTTCATCTTGGGCATGACAACTCCATCTGCCGCCGCTGCGAGGTGGCCGCCGACCCGGCCCGCACTAGCGGGTCCGGCGACGTCGGCACTTCGGGAACCCGAGTGGCTACTTTCCGAACAGAACTTTCAAGTATATCAGACTCTTACTTCTTCTTCCTGGGTGCGACGATCATGATCATCTGCCGCCCTTCCAGCTTGGGCATCGACTCGACCTGGCCGACCGGGTCGAGGTCCGCGCGGATTCGCTCCAGCAGCCGGACCCCGAATTCCTGGTGGGCCATCTCGCGCCCCCGGTAGCGCAGCGTGATCTTGGCCTTGTCGCCCTCCTCGAGGAAGCGCGTCAGGTTGCGCAGCTTGACCGCGTAGTCGGCGTCGTCGGTGCCCGGACGGAACTTGACTTCCTTGACCTGGATGATCTTCTGCTTCAGCCGCGCCTCGTGCGCCCGCTTCTGCTCCTGGTACTTGAACTTGCCGTAGTCCATCAGCCGCGCCACGGGCGGCTGGGCGGTCGGGGCGATTTCCACCAGGTCGACGTCGGCCTCTTCGGCCATCCGCATCGCCTCGCGCGTCGGGACGATGCCCAGCGGCTGGTTGTCGATGCCCATCAGACGCAGTTCGGGGACGTTGATTTCCCCGTTGATGCGATGCGTGCGCTCGCGTTCGGTCACAGTAGCTATGCTGTCTTCTCCAAGGGTGTTGAACAGACGCCGTCCGTGCGCGAAAAAACCGGCGTCGCCTCGGACATGACGGCGTCGGGCTTACGCCCGACGGTCGGCCACCTCGTCGGTCAGACGCCGGGACAGGTCTTCCAGGGTCATCACCCCCAGATCGACGCCTCCGCGCGCGCGAACGGCAACTCGCGCACCCTGCCGTTCCTTGTCGCCTACCACGAGCAGATAAGGGATTTTTTGCAGGCTGTGCTCCCTGATCTTATACGCGATCTTTTCGTTCCGCAAATCCGAAATCACTCTAAACCCTTGTTTTTTCAGCGCTTGCACAACGTCGCGCGCATAGTCCGCCTGGGCCTCGGTGATGTTCAGCACCACCGCCTGCACCGGGGCGAGCCACAGCGGGAAAGCACCCGCGTGGTTTTCAATCAGGATGCCCAGGAACCGCTCCATGGAGCCGACGATCGCCCGGTGCAGCATCACCGGCTGGCGCCGCGTATTGTCCTCGGCGACGTACTCGGCCCCCAGGCGGCCGGGCATGCTGAAGTCGATCTGCATCGTGCCGCACTGCCAGTGGCGCCCCAGCGCGTCCTTGAGCGTGTACTCGATCTTCGGCCCGTAGAAGGCGCCCTCGCCGGGCGCAATGCTGAACTCGCAACCGGAGCGGCGCAACGACTCCATCAGCGCGTGCTCGGCCTTGTCCCACAGCTCGTCGGCGCCGACCCGCTTGGCCGGACGCGTGGCGACCTTGTAGAGGATCTCGTCGAAGCCGAAGTCGCGGTAGACCCGGTGCAGCAGTTCCGTGTACGACACGCACTCCTGCAGGATCTGCTCCTCTGTGCAGAAGATGTGGCCGTCGTCCTGCACGAAGCCGCGCACGCGCATGATCCCGTGCAGCGCGCCCGAGGGCTCGTTGCGGTGGCAGGCGCCGAACTCGCCGTAGCGCAGCGGCAGGTCCCGGTAGCTGCGCAGGTCGGACTTGAAGACCTGCACGTGGCCCGGGCAGTTCATCGGCTTGACCGCGTAGTCGCGGTTTTCGGAAGCCGTCATGAACATGTGGTCCTTGAAGTTGTCCCAGTGGCCGGACTGCTCCCACAGCGTGCGATCGAGGATCTGCGGGCAGCGGATCTCGGCGTATCCGTTGTCCTGGTAAACGCGACGCATGTACTGCTCGACCTGCTGCCACAGCACCCAGCCGCGCGGATGCCAGAACACCATGCCCGGCGCCTCGTCCTGCAGGTGGAAGAGGTCGAGCGCGCGTCCGAGCCGCCGGTGGTCGCGCTTCTCGGCCTCCTCGATGCGATGCAGGTAGGCGTCGAGGTCCTCCTTCTTCGCCCACGCGGTGCCATAGACCCGCTGCAGCATCTCGTTCTTCGAGTCGCCGCGCCAGTAG